>JANOGZ010000836.1:0-1910 GCA_031406255.1 Pyrinomonadaceae bacterium
CCGCGCGCTGCGGCGCGATCATCGCGCGGGCAAGCGCGCGCGAGCTCGATGCCATTACACGCTACGCGTTGGAGTTGGGGTTGCTGTTTCAGATCACGGATGATCTTTTGGATGTGACGGCGACCTCCGAGGATCTGGGCAAGACACCCGGCAAGGATGCGCGCGCGAGCAAAGCCACGTATCCTTCAGTCTACGGTTTGCAATCCACGAGAGAACGCGCGTGCGCCGTGTACGGGGAAACCTGCGCGGCGCTCGACGCGCTCGAACACCCCGGCGCCGCGCATCTCCTGCGGGCCATCGCCGGCTTCATCCTCGAACGCCGCGCCTGATACGGAAAAACTCTTCTCGACGAGCATCCCGAATACAAACCTTATCAAGAGTCGTGCTGGACGGACGCTAACATTCCGGGCGAAAGACTGCCGAGGTGACGGCCATCGAAGGTTTTCAGACGGCGCTCACCTCTCTGCTGAACTACTCCGCTTTAGACAGTGCGCGTAAGTTTCACAGCATAGCTGTTGACAAACGTATGTGAATCCGCTTATAAGCAACGACCATTGCTACTAATGGCTCGACAAGCTGGTTGGCTCAGGCGGATCATCCGTCAAAGGGATATACAAGTAAGTACGCTTGAGCGATAAGTCACACTCCGTTTCGTGTTCGGCATTCACTTCATGTATCCGAAAATCGTCTTCGCTTTACAACCTACTCTTCGCGAAGATTGATTCTTAATTCATAGCGATACGGCATCCTTCTCGGCTGATGCGCGTGAACTACATGAGAGCGCTCGCTACTCTCATCTAGAGAGAGACGATGACATGCAAAAGGGCCGGCGGCCGACCCTTCGGAGGAGACTAAATGAAACGAAAGTCAATTGCTTTACTGGCGCTCTGCGCGTTCGGTCTTGCGTTAGTCTTGACCCCTTCCGTCCTTTTCAATAACGCCAGCGCCCAGCAAAAAGTGCGCGTGAAGCGCATGATACCCGAACCGGACATAGACCTGGTTACTATTGCTCCTGTCCGGCAGGAGCCAACGATTACCGCTGCTCCCGCTGAGAAGGCTGCTCCCGTCGAGCAGGACGGTCTATTTGATGAGAATCCGTACGCCAGCGCACGCATTGGACAAGATGATGATGATGCTGCTGAAGAAGATGTGCCTTTTAAGTTCAACGGCACAATATGGCGGAATAAAAAAGCGTTCTTAGAGAATGCGCGCTGCAAAGCGCCGATTGTTAGTGAAGGCAAACGCGCCGCCATTCAGCTGGCGCTCGAACGATTCAAAGCGGAAAGAAAAATGGCCGGCGAAGATGTGTCGGCGGAGAGAGCAGCCGGATCCGTGACCATCTCCGTGTACGTTCATGTGATCCGGAAGGGCACGGGCATCGCCAATGGCGACGTGACGACCGCGATGATCAATAATCAAATCAGCGTGCTGAACAATGCCTATAACGGAGCGACCGGCGGAGTCAATACACCATTTAGATTCGTGCTCGCCGGCGTCACGCGCACGACGAATGCCGGTTGGTTCACTATGTCACCGGGCTCTGCCGCGGAACGTAACGCCAAGAATGCGCTGCGCCGCGGGGGCGCGAATACGCTGAACTTCTACACTGCCAGTCCGGGCGGCGGAACCCTCGGCTATGCCACTTTCCCGTGGAGCTACACCGGTAATCCCAAGCTTGACGGCGTGGTCTGCCTCTTCTCGTCGCTCCCGGGCGGCTCGGCCGCGCCCTACAACCAGGGCGACACCGGGACCCATGAGGTCGGCCACTGGCTCGGTCTCTATCACACCTTCCAGGGCGGCTGCTCAAGAAACGGCGACCTCGTCGACGACACCGCGGCTGAACGCTCTCCGGCGTATGGCTGCCCGACAGGGAGCGACTCGTGCGCCGGCAGAAAATATCCTGGTGTCGA
>JANOGZ010000882.1:0-4227 GCA_031406255.1 Pyrinomonadaceae bacterium
CATCTCATCTCTTCGAAAAAGATGACCGAATTTAAGGATTACCCGATGCCGGCTGAGGTGGCCGACTATCCTCATCATACGGAGGTGTGCGCGTATTTTCGGTCGGTCGCGAAAGAGTTCGGTCTCTATGAACACTACCGATTCGGCGCCGTGGTGAAAAAAATAGAGCCCGTAGAAAACCTCTGGAAGGTGACCACTGATGCGGGAGAAACCTTTTTCTATAAAGGCGTGATTATCGCTAACGGGACTCTCTCCGAGCCGAATATCCCACGCTTTCCGGGGGAATTCACGGGCGAGTTGCTGCATGCGGCGAGTTACAAATCTCCGGCGATCTTCGAGGGGAAGCGGGTCTTGATCGTCGGGGCGGGAAATAGCGGTTGTGATATCGCCGTCGATGCGATTCATCGCGCGAAGACGACGGCGATCAGCGTCAGAAGGGGCTATCATTTCGTTCCGAAATATATTCTCGGAAAGCCCGCTGATACGATCGGCGGAGCGATCAGGCTCCCCGCGCCGCTCAAGCAAAGAGTCGATTCGTTTATCCTGAAACTGTTTACGGGCGATCCCGTCAGATTCGGTTTCCCGAAACCCGACCACAAGCTTTACGAATCGCATCCGATCGTAAATTCGCTGATCCTTTATCATATCGGTCACGGCGATATCAGCGTCAAAGCGGACATCCGGAGATTCGACGGAAAGAAAGTGGTTTTTGTCGATGGCAGCGAAGCCGAGTTTGATCTGGTGCTGCTCGCCACCGGTTACAAGTTGAACTATCCCTTCATCGAACGAAAAAACCTTAACTGGAATGGAATGGCGCCCGAGTTGTATCTGAATATTTTTCATCCGAGTTTCGATAATCTATTTATCCTCGGCATGATCGAGGCTTCGGGCATTGGCTGGCAGGGCCGCGACGAGCAGGCGGAACTCGTCGCCAGATTTATTCTGGCGTGTCGGAAGGGAACCGAGGGGGCGGAAAAGTTCAAAAAACTGAAGCGCGGCCCCTCGCCTGACATGAGCGGAGGGTTCAGATACCTGCGCGTCGAACGGATGGCCTATTACGTTCATAAAGACAGCTATCGCTCTGCCGTCAGAAGAAACATCGAATTATTAAGATAGTCGACCAGCCTTCAGCAAATCCCTGAACAGTCGCGGTATGGAAGCGAATGAACCTGGATATCACAAACTCATCGTTTGCTGCCCTGACCGGCGAAAGAAAACTACTCGGCCAAAGTCTAGAGATAATATGATTCCGGTAGATCAAATCCAGCTCAATTTCAATCCGCAAACGCTGGGTCTTTTAAACGTGATCCTCGGGCTCGTGATGTTCGGCGTGGCGCTGGATATCAAGCTCGATGACTTCAAGGCGCTTCTTTTTTCGCCAAAGCCAATTCTCGTCGGCCTCATCGGACAGTTCATCCTGCTGCCGGCGCTCACATTCCTGATCATCCGGATTTTGCACCCGGCGCCGAGCATTGCGCTGGGCATGATCCTGATCGCGGCTTGTCCGGCAGGCAACCTCTCGAATTTCCTGACGCACCTGGCCAACGGGAATACGGCGCTCTCCGTCAGCATCTCGGCCATCTCGACCGCGGCGGCCGTTTTAATGACCCCCCTGAATCTCTCACTGTGGGGCTCGCTCGACCCGAGCACGAGCGCGCTCCTCCGAGATGTGGCGCTCGAACCCACCGAGATGTTCCAGGTTATTTTTCTCATTCTCGGACTGCCCCTCGCCGCCGGTATCATACTTTCGCGTTATTTCCCGGCGCTGGCAGAAAAGGCGAAAAAACCCATGAGATATTTCTCCCTCGGGGTCCTACTGCTTTTCGTGGCCGGCACGTTGGCGGCAAATTTCAAATATTTCATCGCGTCCGTCAGCGCGGTGGCGTTTATTGTGTTTGTGCTAAACACAGTGGCGCTGCTGAGCGGTTATCTACTTGCGCTCCTGACCGGCCTTCCGGAGAGAGACCGGCGGGCCGTCGCGATCGAAGTGGGAATCAAGAATTCCGGCCTCGGCCTGATTCTCGTCTTCAATTTCTTCGGAGGTCTCGGCGGGATGGCGATCATCGCCGCGTGGTGGGGTCTGTGGCATCTCATCTCGGGCCTCACGCTGGCAATCTTCTGGGCTGGCCGCCCGCCCGTCAAAACCGCCATTGCGAAGGGAGCATCGGCATGAATGGACAAAACATCCTCATCACCGGAGCCGCAGGCTATCTGGGAAGCCTGCTCGTCGAAGAACTCTCCGGGAGCCCGGAACTGGAGAAGGCGGGAAATGTTATCGCCATGGACGTCAGAGAGGTGAGGCCGGCGGAGAGGAAACATCGAATCACTTACCTGACGCAGGATATACGCAGCGGCGATCTCACCGGGATTTTTCGGGAGTATGCGGTGGACACCGTGGTTCACCTGGCCTCAATTGTTACGCCAGGGAAAAAACAGGATCGCGAGTTTGAATACTCTGTCGACGTGCTGGGCACGGAGGCGGTATTACGCGCCTGCACGGAATCTTCCGTGAAGAAGATCATCGTCTCCTCAAGCGGCGCCGCCTACGGATATCATGCCGACAATCCGCCGTGAATTACCGAAGAGCAGCCGCTCAGAGGTAATCAAGAGTTCGCTTATTCATATCACAAGCGACTTGTCGAAGAGATGCTGGCTCGTTATCGAAGAGAGCATCCGCAGCTGCAGCAAGTCGTCTTTCGCATCGGCACGATCCTCGGCGAGACGGTCCGCAATCAAATTACGGACCTGTTCGAAAAACGGTGGCTGATAGCCATCCGCGGCTCGGAGAGCCCCTTTGTGTTTATCTGGGACAGAGACGTCGTCGGGGTCATGCGGGCAGCCATCTTTTCGCAAAAGGCCGGAGTTTACAATGTCGCCGGTGACGGGGCATTGACCATCCACCGGATCGGCAAGCTGCTCGATAAACCTCTGCTCGAAGTGCCCGCCTGGTTCCTCCGGGCGGCGCTCTTTATCTTGAAGAAATCCCGGATCTCGCAGTATGGCCCGGAGCAGATAAATTTTCTGCGGTACCGGCCCGTACTCGATAATCGGAAATTGAAAGAGGAGTTCGGGTATGTTCCGCAGCTGACCACGAAAGAAACCTTCGAGCTGTATCTAAAATCCAGGGGACGTTAGCAGAGAGGGGAGCCACGCGCGCGCGCTGTTTTCAGAGCCTCGTTGGATCTTTCGCCGTCTCATCTTCACTCGTGTCGCTCCGCCCGGCTTGGAACTTCGGCCGCGGGACCTTACACTATCCGGGTCATGGCGAATCCTGCCCGGCGTTTGCCGGAAAATGTGGCGGGCGGTTTTTTTGTCGATGCGACCTGCATTGATTGCGACGCCTGTCGCCAGATCGCCGGCGAAACCTTTCGCGATCATGGCTCTCAATCGAGCGTCTACCGACAGCCGGTAACGCCTGAAGAGACGCGGCGCGCATTGATGGCGCTCGTCGCCTGCCCGACCGGATCAATCGGCGCCGCCAAAGGTCACAATGCGCGAATCGGCATCGACGCTTTCCCCACGCCCGTGGCGGAGAACGTCTATTTCTGCGGCTATACTTCCGAAGCGAGCTTCGGCGCCTGGAGTTATCTGATCGTGCGCTCGGCGGCAGAGGGCGGCAATGTCCTCGTCGATTCGCCCCGCTTTTCCGCGCCGCTCGTTAAAAAAATCGCCGCGCTGGGCGGCATCCGGACCATCTTCCTGACGCATCGTGATGATGTCGCCGATCATACCGCGTTCGCCAAAAAGTTTGGCGCGACGCGCATCATGCACGCCGCCGATGGGGCGGCCCGCTACGGCGTCGAGCATATCCTTGAAGGTGAACAGGATATTCACCTGGACGAAGAACTGGTGGCGATCCCGACGCCGGGGCACACGCGCGGGCATACGGTTCTACTCTACAAGAACAAATACCTGTTCACCGGCGACCATCTCGCCTGGTCGCCGGACAAACAAACCCTGACCGCGTTTCGCAGCGTCGCCTGGTATTCGTGGCCCGAACAAACCCGCTCGATGAGGAAGCTGCTGAAATACGGTTTCGAGTGGGTGCTACCCGGCCACGGGCGTATCCATCATGCGCCGAGGGAATCAATGAGGGCGCATCTCGATCGTTGTATCCAATGGATGGAGGCGATCGGCTGAGGCGACCGGAGGCGCGGGAGGGTGACCAAAAACGCTCGTGAAAATCGAGCCGCATCGCTCCGGAGAGCATGGCCCTGGTGCCGATCA
>JANOGZ010000923.1:0-1561 GCA_031406255.1 Pyrinomonadaceae bacterium
TGCCGCTCATCGCCGCCGGTGCCGTCCCGCTTACCGGTCGACAACTGCACTTCCCGGCCGCCATCAAAATGCACATGGTCTCCGCCCGAGGAGAGCACGCGTGTGGCGAGAGAGAAAGTCGCCAGCGACGCCGTGGCGGGACGAAAGCGGAACAGGTCCCAGATCGTCATGTAGAGGGGCATGGTGGGCTGCAACTCCCGCTCACCCGTGCGCGATGAGAAACCGAGCGCATGGCCGATCTCGTGCACCGCCACCGCATCAAAGTCTGTCTTATCGGCGGCGATGCCGTCGCTCGGATCAAAATCAAACTGGAAGTTCGAGTTGAATGCAATAGAAGGAGGCGGCCCGAAGCCGGTTTCCGTATCGGGCGCGGCCACCGCGCTGATTTCTCCGAGCGCGCGCAGGATCGGAGTGGACACCAGCAGTTGCGAAGTGTTGCCGATATCGGTCGGGATCGCGGCCACCGGCAGCACGTTGTACAAAGCCAACTCCTCCGCGCCCGAAGCGGTGCTGATCAACTTGGTGCGAACGGTCGGATAGTTGTTGGAAAATGTGAGGAGCTGTCCCTTGGTAGAACCGAGCGTTCGGTCAGACGGCCACGCCTCACCGAAACGCGTCGGGCCGTAATCGACATCAATGACGACGGTGATGGGCGAACGGATGATCGCCTCCCATGTCGCGGCGGCCCTGATGAAAGCCGCTTTGGCTTCGGGAAAGCCGTCCAGTTGTGAGCTGGCGCGCAGGATGATCTTCAGGCCCGCCGATTCTGCGGCCGGCGTGAAAAGGCCCGACGGTTTCGTATGCGTGATCTGCCGCAGAATCAGACCGGGGGCGCGCCGGTTGAGCTGGCGCGCTTCCTCGCGCGTCGCATCACGGCAGACGCTCTCGCCATTGGCTTCGTAGATCACGAAGCCGTCCGTCTCAGCGCCCTCCTGGCTACTATAAGACGGCTGCTCGATGCTGGAACTGATAGTAAGGCGCTCGCCCTGCTTCTGCTGCGCCAAAAGGAAGGGGGCGGCACTGGCGGGCGCGAGCAAGAGTAAAAGGGCGAGGGATATATATTTGAGGGTCTTACCGGGTCTTTTCACAAAATACTCCGAATTGATCGAGGGAATCTTGCTATCCAGAGCCCCGCCGGGGCAAAACTTCGCGCGCTTGCTCCACACTTCTAATCGATGCAGCGAGTCGTGCGATACCGAGCTTGCCGTTATCTGCCGAGATTCGTCAGACGAACGAGAGATGATGTTGGTATGGGGAAAGAGACGCAAAAACGGAACGAAATTAAATGAGAATCCGAAATTTGGTTTTACCGAAACCTCTTCAGCGCGAGGGGCGCTCACCGTCTAGGATTCTAACAAATTCATGCCCCTCGACTGAAGAGTAAACTTTACGCCCACCGTAGCAAACTACTAAAGCCATGAGTAGCGGCGCTTTAGGCATATCACGGCCCGAAGCGCCGGCGGTATTCTCCGGAAGTGCTGAACGCTTTGACCATCTCCGCGCGGCGGAAATCTCCATTAAACTCGTTCAGCTTATTCAGCCAGAAGTTGTATCCGCTGAA
>JANOGZ010000940.1:0-2821 GCA_031406255.1 Pyrinomonadaceae bacterium
ACGGGGTGATCCTGCGCGGCAATGTGCTGCCTTCCCGGGTGAGAGTCACTTACACGGGCTCAACGAGGCCTCTGCCCCTGCGCAAGAAGGATGTCCTTCTGAAGTGGGCGCGGCGGTTTGCCGGCAGCCCTGATCATTATACCGTGCCGTATGAGACCGAGATGCTTGTTATCGAAGACGGGACGAAGCATTGGCTGGCAGTCAAGAAGAAGTTCGTTCCGCAGCTTGGAAAGGAGTTGAAGAAAGGTGATACGGTGGATTTATACGTGATTCGATTGGGCGGGGTCAGGACTGCCGGCGAATGGGAGTGGTTGATTTTGGTGGAGAGTTTTCAAAAGCAGAAGTGATTTTATTAGACGGAGGGGCATTAGGCCGCGCAAAATACAGCGGGGGTTGATTGAAAGATTGGCGAAAGCTGCTCCGGCGCCGCATGGAATGTCCCACGCCATGAACAAACGCGAGTACCGTCTCACTCACCTTGAGCGTCAGAGTTTGCGGGCCGTCGTCTTGCTCGCGTTATTGTCTTTCTTATTCAATGCCCCGTACCTTTGCGCGCAAACTTCGAGCAATGGGGCGGCGCGTGCGGAGCTAGCGCGACAACGACGTCCTTTCAACACGCAGAATCCGAATGAAGACCCCGCCACCGTCGGAAGTTTTGTTGACGCGGCGAAAAGCGGCCGGCTCGACGTCGTGAATCTCTACGTCGCGGCAGGCATCAACGTCAACGCGCCAGATAAGCGAGGGGAAATCCACTCCACCGCGTTGCTCAACGCGATTGTCAGCCATCAACCTAAAACGGCCCTTTATCTGCTCGCGCGGGGCGCAGACCCCAACCTTGCCAACAGCGATGGCGTTACGCCTTTGTCTCTGGCTACCAGGGCCGGCATAGATAGCTCCAACGGCCGCCTGCGCGAAGATTATCCCGAGTTGATAGACGCCCTCATCGCGAGAGGCGCGAACATTGACGCGCGCGACGGAAACGGCGGCACACCTTTGATGGAAGCCGCGCTGGCGGGCAGCGTCAGAGCCAGCGAGATTCTGATGAACAAAGGCGCGAATATCAACGCGCGCACCGGCAGCGGCGAGAGCGCGCTTCTCTACACGGCAAATCCCGCGGTCGCTTCTTTTTTGCTCGAACGTGGGGCCGATCCGAACGTGACCGACGACGAGGGACGCACGCCTTTGATGAATGTCGTCAAGCGCGGCTGGCTCGAAGTAGTCAGGCCGGCGTTGATAGAAGGTTACCCCGAACTCATCAGGGCTCTTCTGGACAAAGGCGCGAACGTCAACGCGCAAGACAAAACCGGGACGACGGCTTTGATGGAAGCGGCGGCGAACGGAGATATCGACACGGTCGAATTGCTGTTGGCGCACGGCGCCAACCTGGTGTTGAAGAATGCGGGCGGCGAAACGGCATTCGACATCGCCGTGAAAAACACGCGCGGCGCGGTCGTCAAAGCGTTTATCGAAAACGGCTACCCGCTGACGGCGAAGCAACGCCTCAAATACTATCTCGCCAGGTTCGCCTATGGGCTAGCACTGATTTTCCCGGCCCTGTTTTTAGCAAGCATCGCCGCGCTCTACTTTTATTCGAGGCGAGAATTAAAGAAGCCTCTCGGGAAAACGCGCGGCCGCATCACGGGTCGCGACAATTTGCCGCGACTCGCCCCGCTCAAATGCGACAACTGCGGCGGGGGCATTCCGCTGAAACTGGAGAACATGCATTGTCCGTATTGCGGCACGCCCGCACGGACGCCCGATGATTACAAAGAAACTCTTACCGCACGCGCCGAGGCCGCGGCGGCTTTGCAGCGAGCCGTAGCGCAATGGCGCCGCGCCAGCTTCTTCACGGCGACGCCGGTTCGCTGGTTCTTTTGGGCGATTGGCTTCGCGTGGCTTGCGGTCACGGGCGTCGGCGCTTTCAACGAGTTCGGGCGCAGCCTTTTTTCCGGTCACGGCTTCTGGTTTATCTCCGCGCTCCTGGGCGCGGTCGGGCTCCCTTTCTTTTCACTGTCCTATGCTTCTTATCTGGAAGACGTGCGGAAACGCTTGCCAGTGATTCCCGAAATCGGTAAGAACGTAGGCACAGCCGAAGTCGCGGACTGTTTTTCGTGTGGCGCGACGATCGCTTACGAAGCCGGACAACTGGTGACGAGCTGCGGCTACTGCGGCGGCGAGATTTATCGAGTGGCGTTGGCGCGGCGCACACGCGAAGCGGCGACGGAAGAAAAAGAGCGGGCGTCACTTTCGCTGTATACTGCGATGGTCGAAGTCGCCCAACGGCGCGAAGA
The DNA here is from genome assembly GCA_031406255.1 of Pyrinomonadaceae bacterium. Classification (GTDB taxonomy): domain Bacteria; phylum Acidobacteriota; class Blastocatellia; order Pyrinomonadales; family Pyrinomonadaceae; genus JANOGZ01. Next base: position 2,292 of record JANOGZ010000940.1, read on the forward strand.
GCTTTTGGTCAACTTGCTGTTCACGCCTTTTTACCTGCCGGTTCTTTTGTACATGGCGCCGGTTGGCGCAATTCTTATTCTCGCTCTGCTGGCGCTTCTGGGTAGTTGCTGAGCGCAGCCGCGTGGCCAACAAGTCATCGGACACGAACTGCCGGACAGCATGGTTGTTAAGTCGCGGTGACCTTGTGAGCTTGCGTCGAAACGCCCGCCGCCCGATAGCACGTCCCTGATGAGCGAACGGCACGACGGTGCTTGAATGCTTAATATGGCCCGCCGGTCTATTCGGGAGTTGAGCGGGCTGAATTCATATTTTGGAGGAAATGCATGTCTTCACAGACTGATCCGCTTCGGCCGGAGGTCACTTCAAAGGGGCTGGATGGCAGTGCCATCTGGAGGTCTGTCGTGCCGCCTTTCATGACCTGGGCCGCGGCCGTCATCTTCGTCTCGTTCGTCGGACGACAGCCCGGGGTCGTCTGCGTCACGCCGATGGCCTGGCTGCTGGCCTGCTGGGTCGGCATGTCGTGTGTCGC
>JANOGZ010000985.1:0-1738 GCA_031406255.1 Pyrinomonadaceae bacterium
CGGACCCCTGGCGGTTGCTCGCCCTTCCCCGCGCACCGGAATCTGGTCGGAATAAATCAACGGCTATTTACCTCTCCCCGAGAGGGGCATAAGATAGTAGCCCGCCCGGCGAAAGTCTAGACAATTCAACTTCACGGTGAGGCTGCTGAGCCACAGAAACGCTGTCGCCCTGAAGAGAGATAGAACCGTTTACCGCCGTCGTTAGCTGATACTTTTATATAGAGAGGATCGTCGTGCCATGACCCGAGACGAAGAAGTCTACAGAAATGCGATGTTGGATCGCAGGAGGTTCCTGCACTGCAGCGTGCTCGGGAGCGTCATGGCGATTGGCGGTTACGCCTTATCTCGAACGGCGGAGAGCGCCACTGGTTTTACGTCCCTGCCCGCTCCAGGGTCATTCGAATTAGAAGAAGCGAGTGTTGCTGAGCTACAGCGAGAGATGGACGCGGGAAGTCTTACCGCGCGTGAACTCGCCGAAAAGTATCTGGCGCGTATCGAAGAGATCGACAGGCAGGGACCGGCGATTAATTCCGTCATCGAGATCAATCCTGACGCCCTGGCGATCGCTGATTCGCTCGACCGTGAGCGCAAGGCGAAAGGCTCTCGCGGACCGCTCCATGGCATCCCCGTACTTCTCAAAGACAACATTGATACGGCGGACCGCATGATGACCACTGCCGGATCGCTGGCGCTGGTCGGCTCGCGTCCGCCCGCGGACTCATTCGTCGCGCGTAAATTACGCGCCGCGGGTGCGGTTATCCTCGGTAAGACGAACCTCAGCGAGTGGGCCAATTTCAGATCGACGCATTCCACCAGCGGATGGAGCGGACGTGGAGGGCAGACCCGTAACCCGTATGCGCTGGATCGAAATCCCTGCGGGTCCAGTTCCGGTTCGGCGGCGGCCGTCGCGGCCAATCTCTGTGTCGCCGCGATCGGCACTGAAACCGACGGATCAATCGTCTGTCCGTCATCCGCTAATTCCATTGTCGGGATCAAGCCGACGCTTGGCCTCGTCAGTCGATCAGGGATCATCCCGATCGCTCACAGTCAGGATACCGCCGGGCCGATGGCCAGAACGGTGACCGACGCGGCACTCCTGCTTGGCGCGCTCGCGGGAGTTGATCCACGCGACGGCGTGACGAGACAGAGCCGTCACCAGTCTCACATTGATTATGCGCGGTTCCTCCGTGCCGATGGCTTACGGGGAGCCAGAATTGGTGTCGCCCGAAAGTTCTTCGGCTTTAACGAGAAGGTCGACAAATTAATCGGCGAAGCGCTCGAGGTGATGAAGCGCGCGGGTGCGGTGCTCGTCGATCCGGCGGATATGGCGACGGCCGGGAAATTCGATGCGACAGAGTTTGAAGTCCTCCTGTATGAGTTCAAGGCGGATCTGAATATGTATCTCGCGGGCCTTGGACCCGCCGCGCCTGTCCGTTCGCTGAAGGAGATCATCGAATTTAATGAGCGAAATCGGGAAAAAGAGATGCCTTATTTCGGTCAGGAGATTTTTTTGAAGGCCGAGGCGAAGGGGCCGCTCACCAGCAGACCTTACCGGACGGCCCTGAGAAAAAATCACCGCCTCTCGCGAACAGAAGGGATCGACGCCGTGATGCGCAAACACCGCCTCGATGCGATCGTCGCGCCGACGGGCGGCCCCCCATGGATGACCGACCTGGTTAACGGAGATCACTTTTCGGGTAGCAGCTCGACACCCGCCGCGGTGGCGGGATACCCCAAC
>JANOGZ010001004.1:0-1061 GCA_031406255.1 Pyrinomonadaceae bacterium
GAGGCTGCGCGCGCGCGCGCGTTCATTGGCGTGAAAGGCCGCTGCGTCGTAGTTCGCGGCGGGCTGCCGGGCGTGCATCTGCATCAGGATGTCGATGTAAAGCTTGTAGAAGTCCTGCACGGAGGCATGGTACGAGGCGCGCAGGTCGCGGCTCATTACCTTGCTGCGCAGCGAATCGACGATGGAGAGCGCCGCCTCGATGTGCGCCCGCGCCGCGTCGAGATTGCCGCGCCCGCCTTCGAGCCGCGCCAGCTCGAAGAGCACGACGGCTTCGCCCCGCCGGTCGCCGACGCCGCGCCTGAGCGACAGCGCGTCGTCAAGGTATTTGACCGCCTTCGGCGCCTCGCCCATCGAGCGGTATACGAGACCGATGTTGGCGAGCGTTCCGGCCTCGAAGTTTCGATCCCCGATGGTCCTGACGATGACAAGCGCGCGGTCGAGGAGTTCCAGAGCCTTCCCCGGTTCCCCCGTCGAGTTGTAAACGGTCCCGAGGTTGGCGAGCGTAACGGCCTCGACGCGGCGCTGACCCGAAGCCTGAAGGATCGTCAGCGCCCGTTTAAAATAGTCGACCGCCTTCTGCGGCTCGTCGAGCAGTTGATAGACCGTGCCGATGTTATTGAGTGTCGTCGCCTCGCCGAGGCGGTCTCCAACCTGTCGCTTGAGCGGTAGCGCCTGATTGAAATAATCGAGCGCCCGCTGCGGCTCTCCGAGGAAGCGGTAGATCGTGCCGATGTTGGTGAGCGTCCCGGATTCACCGCTGCGGTCGCCGACCGCACGGTTGAAGACGAGCGACTGCCGAAAGTAATCGAGCGCTTTCTGCGGTTCCCCGAGGACATAGTAGACGGCGCCGATGTTGGTCAGAGAAACCGCCTGCCCGCTCTGGTCGGCGAGCGCGTGCCAGATCGCGAGCGACCGCAGGTAATAGTCCAGGGCGCGCTGCGGCTCCCCGAGAAGGTTGTAGATCGTCCCGATCTGGTCGACCGCGGCGGCCTCACCGCGCTGGTCGCCGAGCGCGTTCTTCAGGGCGCGAGCCCGCTCGAACTGCTCCGCGGCGCGGCGTA
>JANOGZ010001006.1:0-3239 GCA_031406255.1 Pyrinomonadaceae bacterium
TCGAGCCGCGGCCAAAAGGATAAACAGTAAACCTTTGACCAGTCGCCGAGGCCGCCAACAACGACCGGCTGCCATAATAGTCCTTCACGTTGATTTTGATGTTTAGATTTAGAGTACAGGCTTCAGCCTGCTGATATCGTAGCTCTAAACTTCTCACCTTCACCGTGACGGACTACTAATTTTTGCGTTACGAGTTAACAGTGATATAGTTTGCGCCACGCCGACCGAAGCAGAGCGACGCCATTAAGTTAGTGCGCGCCGGCCGCTTTTAACGTTCACGTTCAGCAGTTAAGCAAAAGCGCACGGGTGTGTGGGCGCTTGCTTCGGTAGAAGTTTCTTCCTCACCGAGAGACATCTCCTGTAGTCGCTTATGCGCGCGGTTACTCACCCGTCGGCTTTCAATCCCTATCCGCTGGCGCTGCTGGCCGCCGCTTTCGTCACCGGCATTTTCTTCGCGCACCTTTTCTCATTGCCGCTCCCGCTGTGTCTTTCGTGCGGCGCGGGCTCCTTTGTGCTCGCCGTGGCTGCCTGCGCCGCGCAAAAACGCGCGACCCTGACCATCGCGATTGCTTTTGTCCTGGCGGGCGCCGCCCTCACTGCCACAACCGAAGCGGTGAACATCCGTGGAAACCGCCTGAAGATTTTCTATGATGAGAAGCGCATCGCTTCAGGCGATCCCGTGGAACTGGCGGGCGTGGTGGAGCGGGCGCCGGAATCTGCGCCGGACGGTTTTTACCTTGCGATCCGCCTCGAAAAAATAAGGTTCAAAGAAGAGGAGCACGAAGCATCGGGCGCCGTGCAGCTTTTCGCGCCGGTGCGCTCGGCGAAGGTACGCGCCGAATACGACACGCTCGAATTGCGTCGCGGGGCGCGCCTGCGCGTGCTGGTTGCGCTCACGCGCGCGGAAAACTTTCGCAATCCCGGCGGCACTTCATTAACACAGCGACTCGAACAGCGTGGTCTTGATGCGACGGGCCTGATCAAAAGCCCTTTGCTCATCGAGCGGCTGGAGGATGAGCGCGTGTTCCTGCCGTTGCTGTGGCTGGATGAGTGGCGCTCGCGCCTGCTGGCGGAGATCGATGAGTTGTTCACGGCGAACGCCGCCGGGGTTTTAAAAGCCGCGCTGTTAGGCAATCGTTATGGTCTGTCGCGCGCCGCGGCCGAGCGTTTTCGCGAAGGCGGAACTTTTCATGTGCTCGTTATCAGCGGCCTTCATATCACGTTCATCGGTGGACTTGCGCTGGCGTGCGCGCGACGTGCATGGAAGCAGCGCGCCTGGCAATTCGCAATGAGCGTCATGTTCATCTGGGCCTATGCGTTGGCCGTCGGCGCCGAAAGCTCCGTCGTGCGTGCGGCGCTGATGTTCACCGCGGTCGCGCTCGCGCCCGTTCTGCATCGCCCGAGCGGCGGGCCCAATGCGCTGGGCGGCGCGGCGCTCGCGCTGCTCGCCTGGCAGCCGCGCGATCTCTTCGATCCATCTTTTCAACTAACATTCCTCTCCGTGCTTATCATCATTACCCTCGCGCAGCCGTTACTCCTGAAATTGAAAGAAGTCGGCGAGTGGCGGCCGACGCGCACGACGCCATACCCGCCCGTGTGCCCCGGCTGGTGGCGCGCGCTGGGCGAGATGCTTTTCTGGAGCGAGCGCCGGTGGAAATGCGAGATGGCGCACACGACATGGAGTTATCAACTCTTCAAAACTCCGCTCGCCGCACGGCTGGAAAGATCACGCATGCAGCGACCCCTGCGGTATGCGTTCGTCGCGCTGATCGTTTCGGGGAGCGTGCAAATAGGCCTGCTGCCGTTGCTGATCCTCTATTTTCATCGCTTCTCGCTCGCCTCTTTTGTCCTCAACGTCTTCGTCGGCGCGCTGGTGGCGCTGCTCTCGCTATCTGCGCTGGCGGCGCTCGCGCTGTCGCAGGCGAGCGCCGCCAGCGCGGCGCCCTTCATCTGGCTGGCACAGGAAACCAATCGGCTGATGCTGCATAGCGTTGATCCTTTCACGCAGCTGGGCATCGCCAGCCTCCGGCTTCCCGCCTACACAGGCCGCGCGGCGGCGGTTTATGTCCTCTATTTCGTGCCACTCATCGTCCTGATCTGCAAGCTCGCATGCTGGCGCACGCTCATCCGCGCGCCCCGTGGATCATCTGTCGATGGGCGCAACAGCGGACCGCTCGCGCTGCCGCTCGCCGCGCTCGCCGTTTTGCTCGTCGTGATCCTGACGCACCCTTTCAGCGCGAGTCAGCCTGACGGGAAACTCCACGTTGATTTTCTCGACGTGGGGCAGGGCGATGCCGCGCTCATCACAATGCCGGACGGCACGACGCTATTGATAGATGGCGGCGGCCGCCCGCGCTTTCGGACTGGTGATCTGACGGATAAAGAGGAAGGAGGCGTGCCTTTCGAGCGCGATGGGCGAAGCATCGGCGACGCCGTCGTATCTGAATACCTGTGGTGGCGCGGTCTCGATCGGGTTGATTATCTTCTGGCGACGCACACGGACGCCGATCATATGGACGGATTGAATGACATCGCGCGCAATTTCAAAGTCCGCGCCGCGCTGGTGGCGCGCGCGCCCGTAACCGGCGACGCCGAATACGCGCGGTTTGCGGCGACGATGACGCGCGAAGGCGTGCCCGTCTACCTGATCGGGCGGGGTGATACGCTGCGCTTCGGCGCCGCGGCGGGAGAAATTCTATGGCCGCCCGCCGCCTCCGCGACCCGGCCGGCGACATCGCACAACGACGATTCGGTCGTGCTTCGCCTGCGCTTCGGTGAAAAAGTTGTTCTCTTTACCGGAGACATCGAAGGCCGCGCCGAAGCGGCGCTCCTCGCCGCACAGGAGGATTTACGCTGCGATGCCATCAAAGTCGCGCACCACGGAAGCCTGACATCATCCGCGGCAGCTTTCGTGGCGGCGACACGGCCTTCGGTCGCCATCATCTCGGTGGGCCTTTCATCACAGTACGGTCACCCGCACAGGCCGGTGGTCGAGCGCTGGCGGGCGAGCGGCGCGGAAACCCTGACAACCGGGAAGCACGGCACGATCACCCTGAGCATCGATGGACGCGACCTCAAAGTAGAAACTTACGTCCGTGAATAGAAAACACTCGACCGTGCCGGGCTGGCGGAAGGACTTGGCAGTGGAGGTCAAGGCGGAGTGTCATACCTGTTCTCCCGTAATGACGGCGGGCGTTGTGGACAAACTTGTCTGGCGCGCGACAATCCGATTCGAGAGC
>JANOGZ010000551.1:0-4840 GCA_031406255.1 Pyrinomonadaceae bacterium
CTGCCGAAGGCGTGGATGCTGCCGAGCCGACCATCGCGCTGGGACGCGACGCGACCGTCTACATCGTGTGGGTTGAGCACCGCGCGCGAGGGAAGGCGGATGTCCTGCTCGCGCGTCTTGACCGTGAGGGCGAGCGAGTGGGCGAGCCCGTCCGCGTTAACCCGAAGGCCGGAGAAGCGACGGCCTGGCGTGGCGATCCGCCAACAGTAGCGGTCGCTCACGATGGCACGATTTATGTCGGATGGGCAGCGGCGACCGTGAAGCATGCCAGCGACCTGTACCTCTCCGCATCGCGCGACGGGGGACGCGCCTTCGAGCCTCCCGTCAAAGTAAATGATGACCCGAAGCCCGCGGCGCGCGGTATGCACTCGCTGGCGGTGGCGGCCGATGGCCGCGTTCACCTCGCGTGGCTTGACGAGCGTAACATCAGCTCTCCGGCGCCGACCGGGAAAAAAGCCGCCGGTCATCATATGGAAAGCAATCGCGAAGTCTTCACAGCCTTCTCCGAAGACGGCGGACGCACCTTCTCGAGCAATCGACTCGCCGCGCGCGAAGCCTGTCCGTGCTGCAAGACCGCGCTGGTCGCGGGCGCGGACAATCGCGTGTATGTGAGCTGGCGACAGGTGCTGCCCGGCGACCTGCGGCACATCGCCGTCGCTTCGTCCACGGATGGAGGCCAGACGTTTTCCGCGCCGGCGATTGTGAGCGACGACCGCTGGACGATCAAAGGGTGCCCGGTGTCGGGTCCCGCTCTGGCTGTTGGGGTTGATGGAGCGTTGCGTGTGGTGTGGTACACGGCGGGCGAAGCGGGCACGACGGGACTCTACTGGGCCGAATCTGATGACGGCGGGCAGACCTTCGCTCCGCGCAAACTTTTGGCCAAGGGGACGGCGCGCGGCACTCCGGTCCTGCTTGCCGATGGGAATAGAAATCTCGTCGCGGTGTGGGAGCAGGATGAAGGCGGCGCATCCCGCCTGATGTCCGCGCGGCTTGCAAGTGACGGGCAGACGGCTGCTACTGCTGTGCCGGTGGCGCAGAGCGGTGGGCTTCCTTCCGCCGCTGCGATAAGCGATCAGCTTCTCGTCGCGTACGTTTCAAAGATGGACGACCGGCGCGGCGTCTGGCTCGCGCGGGTTCGTTGATGGGTTGAAGTTCTCGATCGAAGACGCCGCGTGAATCAAAGTTATTTACGCGGCGCGGTCAGCCGTCAATAGATTCGCGAAGAAGCGGAGACTTTAGCGTCCTTACCACGTCTCTATATCTCTTAAACTCCTATCCCGAATCAGTGAATTCCCTGATAGACTATTCGCTGTTACCTGATACCCTGCTCTCATCTGTAGATGCGATACTTATATGGAAAATGAAGCGCGTTAATATTATTAGGGATATACAAGCCCGGTAAATTCTCGCGGTAGTGCGGCCCGCCTTTTCTGGAGATAGCAAAAGCTCTGGTAATTTGCAGCAATTACATCGGACAGGTTGAGTACCTGCGCGTCCTTATTCGGGGGTTGTTGAAGGCTTCTGGTAAAGAGCGGCCCGGCAACTGAGTCCTGGTCCTTCGGCTTTCCGATACACCGCAACGGTCGTTTGCACAATTCATTCCGACAACCTCGCACACAAGGGGCTTTACATTTGACCGCTGGGTTCTCGCCTGAAGGGAGAGTCAGCGGTTACAGCTCAACCCGATACGATTCGGGCTGATGTGGTGAACAGCAGCCGCACCATCTACCTCGCGGGTAGCCAGAGTCTGCTGAAATATTCTTGTTATAGGATAGAGAAAAGGAAAAACGTATGCGTAAATCAATTCGCAAGGTAACTATTTTTGGCGGGGCTTTCGCCCTATTTCTTGGCTCCCTGATCGTGGTGTTCGCCGTGCATGACACGGGAAGGAATCTCCTCACCTTCACGCCCGTCGCGGGCTCTCCCTCGCCGAACGCTTCGGGGTCTGGCGAGATCACGCTCACAAACGGCACGATAGCCAACAACAACGATCGGTGGTCCGTGAGCGCCCGGTTCAGCGGTCTCCAGTCGAACACCCAGTACAATATCGTCGTCCTGAATCGGTTTGCCACCGACGGCAAGTTCTCGTCCATTTGCAGTTTCAACACCCGTGACGGAAGCCGATGCTGGAACTCCTTCTTGATACTTAAGAATCTGGGGGTTGCCCAGGTCCGTCGCGCTTCCGATGGGGCGATCGTGCTTGAGGCGAGGCGCGCGAACGGCGGAATCAAGACCATTCCGTTTGACAGTGATCGCGATCGCAGCTGGTAACCAGCGCGCAATTTCCATCCACGGTGACAGGGCGGCGGTTCGACGCCGGCCGCCCTATTTTTTCCGGTAAGCGTCACTGCTCGGTGAGAACTTTTCCGGTAATGGCCCGAATTTTTACTCCGACGCGGATGATGCGACACATGATATGAATTGTTTTCTCTAAAGGGAGCGTGGTGTGGCTCTGAAACAGTTAATCTCTTCGTTTATCCTTTCTCTTTTGATTTTTTCACCCGCCGCGGCCCAAGCGCCGGACGCTCAAATCTCCGGCATGGCGGGGTCGGCGAAGAAATCCGGCGAAGATCGGAGAGCGATCAGGAAGAAAGCGCTCGCCCTGCTCGATGAGGTCGTCGCGGAAGCGCAGACTCTGCGGCTTGCTGAAAACCGCATCCGCATCCACGCCATCGCCGCGAACATCCTCTGGACGCACGATGAAGAACGCGCCCGCGCCCTCTTTGAAGTGGCGATGAGCGGTCTCAGTCAAATCACGAGCGGCATCGCACCGGCCGGTGACCCACAGCGCATGGGCGCCGTGACGCCGGTGTTTGCTCAGTTGCGCCATGAGCTGTTGCAACTGCTGGCGCAGCGTGACGCCAGTCTGGCGCTCGAGTTTCTCCGCGCCACACGCCGGCCACCGCATTCTTCACAGCCCGGCGCCGACCGCAATCTGCTGAATCAAGAACTCGCGCTGGAGATGAATCTGGCGACTCAGATCGCCGCCGAAGACCCTCAACAGGCGTTGCGGATGGCCGAAGAAAGCTTGTCCAGAGGATTCTCCCCCGAACTGGTCAATCTGGTGAGTCGAATTCACGAGCGAGATCGAGAGGCAGCGTCCAAGCTGGCGAGCGACATCATCAGGAAGCTTCGACCGGAGGTTCTCACAAAAGATCAGGGAGCTCTCGTCCTCGCCATGAATCTTCTACAAAAAATTCGGCGGGGCGCGGGGGCGTCCGGCCCGGAGCCGTCGGCTTCCCGTCCGGCGCCGGCGCGCACCGTCGAACCCCTTGAAAGCTTCATTGATGAACAGGCGGCTCGGGAATTGATTGATTCAGCGGTCACGGCCCTCATCAATGCCTCTGCCGATGAGAAAGCGATGAGCGGCAGCGCGCACATGCTTTTCGTGACGCTTCAAGAGATGATGCCGGAAGTGGAACAATATCTGCCGGGGCGCGTCCGCGCGCTCCGGCGGAAGATCGCAGAGTTCGACCGGATGCAAGACCCGCAAACGAGAGTCTGGAGAGAATATGAAGGCTTGATAAGGGGCGGGACGATTGACGCTTTGCTTGAGGCGGCGGCGAAAGCGCCACCGGAGGCGCGCGATCAGTTGTACGACAGTGCGGCCTGGAAAGCCTCGAGCCAGGACAGGATCGCCCAGGCGCGGCAAATCATCAATGATCACATCACCGATCCGCAGCAACGCGCCCGGATACTGAGGGATATGAACCTCCAATCGTTCTTGCGCGCCGCCGAACAAGGCAAACTCGAAGAAGCGCGAGAGGCGTTCGCGCTCATCAGCCCTGACGAGCGCCTGTCGCTGCTCACCCTGTTAGCTTCGTCAGCAGCGAATAGAGGCGACGAAAAGGTTGCGCGTGAGCTTCTCGATGAAGCGCGCAGTCAATTCGGCGACCGAGCCGAGGACTATGCTCAGTTCTCCGCCCAGCTTCAGATCGCCCGCGCTTACGCTCATCTCGATCCGGCGCAGAGCTTTAAAATCATCGAAGAAGTGGTCGACCGGTTTAATGAATTGAGCGCCCCGGCGGCCGCGCTCAACGAGTCCGGACGGAATTCTTTCAAGAACGGGAAGCGGAGGGCGCAGGGCGGATACGCGTGGAGGGAGTTGATCCAGAACTGCGCCGAAGCATTAGCCTCGCTTGCCCATGCGGATTTCGACCGCGCGCGGTCTGTCGTCAGTAGATTTCAAGGAAGCGAAGTGCGGTTGATGGCGCGGCTCTGGGTCGCTCAAGGTGTGTTGTCAGACCCAACAGCGGTGACCGGGGGAGGAATATCTAACGGGATCAGCCGTATGAGCACCCGTTGAAGGGCGCAGAGATGCTACTGGTGCTGAGCATGTCTTCGTCCCCTCGATGAGTCCTCAATCTCTCAGAGGCTGGGGACTCATCTAATTGCTTTTGCAGTGAGCAAAATCCTCCGCGACTTCCATAAATATTTAATGAAGGACGGATTATATTAGAGAAGCAGTTTTTGCAACATAGCCTTATCTGGTGAGTAGTGGGTCATTTTCAATGTTAGACAAAGACGAAGATTTAAGGCCGGGCGCGTGATACACGGTAGAACATACGGCCCGCCCACGTGATCTACGGTGAAACACACCGATCGCCCTCCCATGTGGCCCAGTTTAAAGTCAAACTGTCGACTCTTGGTGTTTTAAGACGGCGCGCCGAAGCGGGCATGTGGATTGCTCTTATTGTCGAGCGAAACTATTCCAACACTCGTTGTGCGTTAGCGCACAGACGGGTGCCCTTTCGGGTGATTAGCTCACCCCACATTTTAGATGTCCTACATACGGCTAGAGTAAGCGACTCCCTGCCTATACCTCGGAGATTAAGACTGC
>JANOGZ010001013.1:0-2424 GCA_031406255.1 Pyrinomonadaceae bacterium
GCGAGCCGCGCTCGCGCGTCCGGCGAGCCCACGACGCTGTTCACCTTGAAGTTGACGGCGATGCTCTGCTGAGAGACATAGTCATCGAGCGCCGAGATGCGCTCGTTGGTCGCGGTGACGCCGGCGGCGGCGGCATCAGCCGTTTCCTGCGCGGCTTTTGCGCCGCCGCGCGCGGCATTGGAGACGGCCGCCAGTTCATCCAACTGCCCCGACAGACGCTCGGAGTTTTGCTCGACCTGCCCGAGCCTCGTCTCGGCGGTGCCGACGCGTCCCTCGACCGGGGTCACGCGGGCCTCGATCGTTCGCGCCATTCTCAGCTCTTCGTCAGAAAACTTAATTCTCTCGGCGACGAGCTGGCCGGTCGCGTCGCCGCGTCCCTCAACTTCTACGTTGAGGCCGCGCAGGATACTGGTGACCGCGTAATTCTTCGCGCGCCGGAAGGGATTGCTTTTTCTCTCCGTGACACGTGTGTCGTTCGTCAGGCGGACGACTGTATCCACTTCATTGAGGTCGCGCACGGTAAACGTATCGGCATCGCGTCTGATGACGACGCCCTTGATCTTCATTTTCTCGCCGCTCGATACGGTGCGCTGTCTCGTGGCGGCGGATGGATCTGTCCGAGTCGCCTCCTGATCCTGAGCCAGCGCGAGTGGCGCTGTAAACAACAGCACTAAGCTGAAGGCGAGGAGAAATAGCCGGGTTCTTTTCTCACTATTGACACTCATTGATTTTCAATCTCCATAAGCGGGAATCGTCGAGAGCACTCTTCGTGCTCGAAGGAATTTCGATCGCTAGAGCGGGCGGCGCTAAGTCTCTTACTTTGACGGGAGGGGCGCGTGAGACATGGACGCCGGAGCTCGTTTCAGTACAAAGATCGCGCGCTTTACAGGGCACTTGCCGATAACTGCCCCGCAGGGGCAACAGCTAAAAAACTTTCGTCTCGAGACCGACTTTCGCCTCGCATCTTAGCGAACAATCGAGGCAAGTCAAGGACTTAAGATGCAGAAAATAACTTATCCGGCTGCCAAGTTTTATTTATCATGGAATTAGCGGCCGAATGCAACAATTGCGGAGGCTTGAGCGCGCCGCACGCCGCTGCTGATTGACCATCTCTCGCCAGCGTCCGTGTTCGCCCGCGCCGTAAAAAACAGAAGCGCCGCGCCCCATTCGAGGAGCGCGGCGCATCAAGCGTGTGCTGGTCGTGTCCGAAATCTTAGACGACGAACTGACCGGCTTCGAGCAGCTGTTTGACATAGGCGAGAAAACGTTCGGCGTCGGCCCCATCAATGATGCGATGGTCGAAGCTGAGCGCGAAATAAGCCATCGAACGAATAGCGATGTAGTCATCGCCTTCAGGGCTGGTGACGACTTTCGGACGCTTCTCGATCGCGCCGACGCCGAGAATCGCGACCTGCGGCTGGTTGATGATCGGGGTGCCGAACAATCCGCCGAAGACACCCGGATTGGTAATGGTAAACGTACCGCCGGAGACCTCGTCCGGTTTGAGCTGTTTGGCACGCGCGCGATCCGCCAGGTCATTGGCGGCGCGAGCCAGCCCTGAGATCGAGAGATCGCCGGCGCGCTTAATGACGGGAACAATCAACCCCCAGTCGAGCGCGACCGCCATGCCGAGATTTATTTCTCGTTTGTAAATAATCTGCTCGCCGCTCACCTGAGCATTGAAGACCGGGAATTGCCGGATGGCAGAAGTGATGGCCTGAAAGATGAACGGCATGAATGTGAGTTTCGTGCCGGTGCGCTGGAGAAAGGCCGCGCGGTGCTGCTCCCGCAGCTTCGCCACACGCGTCATGTCGATCTCGTAGACGGTCGTGACATGCGCCGAGGTGCGGCGCGACAACACCATGTGATCCGCAATCTTCCGGCGCATCACGCTCATCGCTTCGACGCGGTCGCCTTCACCGGGCTGCACCGCCGATGGCGGCATCGCGGGCGCGGGCGGCAGCGGCGCGGGCATCGTCGGCGCTGGTGCGGCGGCGCCAGTGGCAGCGCCTGATTCGATGAAGCTGAGGATGTCGTTTTTAGTGACGCGCCCGCTCATCCCGGTGCCTTCCAGCCGCGAGATGTCAATATCATGCTCTTTAGCGATCCGTCGTACGAGCGGGCTGGAGCGCGTGCGCCGCAGTTCTTCAGCCGCTTGTGCGCCGCCGTTGCCACCGGCAGGCGGCGGAGCCGCTTCGACGCTGGCGGAAGGCGCAGCCGGAGCGGCCGGTTGCCGTACGGGCGGGTTGCTGCTTTGCGCGGAGGAGGCGGCGCCGCTCTGCGGCCCGCTGGCCGCGGGGGCAGCGGGTGGCGGCGGAGGGGGCGGGGCAGCGGTGGCCGCCACGGAAGAGGCCGGGGCCTCGCTCACTGCCGGTGGTGGCGGGCTTTCAGTTTGAGCTGTCGCCGTCGAAGCAGCGGTGGCCG
>JANOGZ010001019.1:0-2250 GCA_031406255.1 Pyrinomonadaceae bacterium
CATCTCACAGCTTCAGAGCTTCCACACGAGCCGTCGGGCAAGACTGTCGCCAGGTCGCCAAGATGCTAAGACTACCGTGAGACAGTGCGCGTGAGAATACGACCGGAAGCTAATCTCATTAGTGTCAGGCGCCGAACAACTCATTCAACACGACGCCTTGATAGCATCTCTTTCATCGTTGTGTGGTAATTTGCGTTCTGCTCGCGCGGCGCGGGTTCGAGTCCCGTCGGCTCCGCCACTTACACCCGACTCATCAGGCGCTTGAAGCCGTCCTTCGGAGCGGCTTTTAGTGTTTTCGGACGGTGTATCTAGTTTTGTGCCGATAGCGATTCTCGATTGAGAGCGACCATGAACTCTCACGCAGAGCACGCCGAGGCCGTATAGCTAAACCCCATCACTCTGCACGCAAGGGAGTGCAAAGTAAGCGATCTTTCGGTCATCTCGGAAACGAGTGCTTGGGGGATGTTTCACTGCTGTTGCGTTTCGGCTTACAATCCCAAACGCCGCACACGATGAGCTGATGACGACAACCAGGAACCGGCCTGGCGGCGACCCGGCCCGAAGTTGACTACCGGGTATCAACCAGAGATTTTTGAGCATGAGGAGCCATGAAAACGCAAACGGCGGCAGAAGAAAATAACGCCTATTTCAGCGAAAGTGAGAAGGCACGCGCGGAGCGTCCGGCGCAACCTATGAGCCTGACGGACGCCGAAGAGCTTCTCAAAAGACTTGCCAACGTGTTTTTCTTCGGTGGCTCCACTCCGCAAGCGAGGGCCGAGTCGGTCGCCGAGGAGTTGCCGGATGTCGAGGCTGGCTATCGAACGCTCGTCGAGCAAATCCCGGCGGTCGTCTTCATGGCTTCTCTGGACAAGGGCATCGGTGAGGCCTACGTCGGGCACCGAGGAGAAAGTGCGGGCATGAATCTCAGCCTCGTGGAAAAGGAGGAGGACGTTCATGGAAAACAATGGGTCTAATGACTCGAAAGATATGTTGTATATCGTCGGAGGCCTCGCTCTCCTGGTGGCGGGCGCCGGCCTGATTATGGCGCACCCCGTCGTTCGGCAGCAGTTGCGAACGGGCCTGGAACGGGCGCTGCCCAACGTCCCGGAGAATTTCACCTCCGGGTTGTCGACAGTGATTCCAGACTTTCAACGGTATATGAAGATCAGAGCGATGTGAGGCGCACTGATCTGAAGCCAGGCGCCGGACCGATCAAAGAAGAGGCGACCGGCTGAGGCGGAGCTCTCCGTCGCAGTCTGTGAATTTACGCGCCACGGAAAGGATGTGCGGACGCGCAGTTCCAATACTTCTATGGGTGAAAACGAAGCCAGCGTTGTCCACTATCGTCCGGTTGCCGATCAAAGCCGGTTCACCGTGCAGGCGTTCTCGGAAGGACTGCTTTCCGCCTTCGGCCACGATCCTATCATCGCCATCCGCGACTTCACGGGAGAAGTTGCGTTCACGCCCGGCACGCTCTCCGAGGCACAACTTCGAATGACGATCCGGGCGGACTCGCTCGCCTTGAGCAGTGATGTCAGTGAGAAGGATCGCCTGGAGATTGAGCGCATGATGCGCAAGGAGGTGCTTGAAACCGAGAAATACCCCGAGATCGTTTTCGCGAGCACGAACGTCACGGCCAGCAGGCTGGCGGAAGGGCGCCATCGGGTCAGAATCATCGGCGACCTGACGCTACACGGCATCACCCGTAATAACATTTGGATCGACGCGGAGGTGACCCTGACCGGAGAGGGCCTGCGCGCGCGGGGGGAGTTCTCGCTGCGGCAGACCGCTTACGAGATCAAGCCGACCACGGTCGCCGGGGGCACGCTCAAGGTCAAAAATGAGCTGAAGCTCTCCTTTGACATCTCAGCGCAGCAGAAGAACAAGGATGAAGGGTCAACTACGCGATGAATAAATTCATGCGCTTGTCATTCCAAGTTTCGTCTCCTGAGAGACGACCTCAAAACTCAGTGGTTCCTCAGGCCACCAAGAAAGCATTTGAGGCAATGGATGACCCCTGCTCATTACTCCGGGTCATTCTCGGCAAACTC
This sequence comes from Pyrinomonadaceae bacterium, assembly GCA_031406255.1. Taxonomy (GTDB): domain Bacteria; phylum Acidobacteriota; class Blastocatellia; order Pyrinomonadales; family Pyrinomonadaceae; genus JANOGZ01. The sequence goes on from JANOGZ010001019.1 coordinate 2,052, forward strand.
CGGGAGCAGATTTTGTTGGTTGACGAAGGGTGGCAAGCCCCTTCCACTGTCTCACGACAGGAGAGGCAACAACCACACGCACTACTTGTCATTGCCAACGTCACGACAAGCGCGATTGCTCGACTGAGGCGCGGCGTCCGAGATGTTTGGGTTGAATTATACAACCAGCGGGCGCACCTCTCCCGAATAAATTCGGGAG
>JANOGZ010001030.1:0-2239 GCA_031406255.1 Pyrinomonadaceae bacterium
GACCTGTATTCTGGTATCCGATAGTTCGTGCCGGAGAGCTTCGGTGAAGCCACGAACGGCGAATTTACTTGCGGCGTAGGCGGCATGGCCGGGGGGCGCGATCAGGCCGAACACGCTTGAGAGATTAATGATGTAGGCCTGCTCTTGCCGTCTGAGAATGGGCAGGAAGTGCTTGACGCCGTAGACCGTTCCCCAGAAGTTGATCGCCATCAGCCAGTGAAGGTCCGCCACCGAGACCTCCTCGACATCTCCATGTAGAGCGACACCCGCATTATTAAACAGGGCGGTCGCGCGCCCGTGCCGGTGGATGACCTCCTCGGCGAACTTCTCCATCCGCTTTTCGTCGGCCACGTCGACAACGTGTGTGGAGATTTCGATTCCTTTATGTGCAGCCTCGCGGGCCACTTCAAGCAATCCGGCCTCGTCGAGATCGGCGAGGGCAAGGTGAGCGCCCTCGCTCGCCAGACGTAGTGCCAGAGCGCGGCCGATGCCACCGGCGGCACCCGTGATGACAGCGACGCTGTTCTCCAGAGGGCGCATCAGAAGACCTGCAAATCGGAATCCATCTGGTGAGGCCTTTCGTATCCCGGTCGGGCGTCAACCGGCGGCCTTTTTCTTTTTCGGAGCCGCCGCTCTCTCCGCAGCAGCAGCGGTAGAGTGTGCTGGGCCCGCTTCATTCGTCGCAGGGCCTTGTGCGGGTCGAGTAGATGGGACGCTGGCGGACTGGCCCCCGACTCTTTGATCACCAGCCCGATCGGCAGCTCCATCTGATCCTGCAGCTCAATCAGCCGGCACAGGAGGTCTGCCGCCGGAGTCATCAGCGGTCCGAACCCGTAGCGCGCCTGCGCCGTCCCCACGATGTAAAGGTTCTTGTAATCCGGCAACACCGAGCCCGCGTAGAGGAGGGCGTTGCTGCCCCTGACCGGCACGAGTCCCGGCGGGAGAAAGGGAAAGCTGACGTGGAAGCCGGTGGCGCAGACGACCATGTCGAACTCGTCCGAACTGCCGTCAACGAAGAACACCCGCCGCCCTTCGAAGCGCGCGACATCGGGGCGCGGGCGGATGCGACCGTGCTTCACGTAATGCAGAAGCTCGCTATTGAGCGTGGGATGGTGCTCGAAGATGCGATGATCAGGTACGGGAAGCCCGTAATCCTCGTACTTGCCCAGCACGACCCGCAGCACAACCTGCAGCAGCAGGCGCTGGAGGAAGAGCGGCATCCAGCCGGCGACAAACTCCGGAAGCGGGACGCCGAAGATCGTCTTCGGTAAAAACCAGTAGCCGCGCCGCAGACTGATGTGACAACTGCTGCTGACGCGCGCCGCTTCGGAAGCCAGGTCACACGCCGAGTTGCCGCCTCCGATGACGAGCACACGCTTACCGGCGAGCTGCGCGGGATGCTTGTAATCCTTCGAATGGATGTACTCGCCGGTGAAGTTGCCAGGGTAGTTCGGGTAGCGCCGGTCCCAGTGGTGCCCGTTGCAGACGACGAGTCCTTTGTAGATCCGCCGCTCACCGCCCGCCATCTCCAATTCCCAGCGGTCATCGGGCAGCGGCCGTGCCAACACCACCCTGGTGCGAAACTGGATGTGAGACCGAAGCCCGAAGGCCTCCGAGTATGAGCGCAGGTAGTCGACCATCTGCTGCGCGCTGGGGAAGTCAGGGTAGTCGTCCGGCATCGGGTAGTCGGCGTACTCGGTCGTCTTCTTTGAAGAGATGATGTGGGCGGTCTCATAGACGCCGTGATACCAGTTTCCGCCGAGGTCGTCGTTTGCTTCCAGCTGCTCATAGGGGATCTCGTGTTGCCGAAGTGCCTTCGCCACGGAGAGGCCGACCGGCCCGGCGCCAATCACAGCTAGGTTGTGGGAACGATCGATCATGTGTGCCAGCGATCCGGATGATTAGCCAACCCTCGGGCGATGCATAATAATAGCAATGGGCCAGGGTAATTAAGAACTAATTTTGGTTGCGTTGCAAAATCGGGTTGGGGCGCGTGACGGCGCGGGCCTTCTCGCCTCGGCGGTTAGCTGCGAGCAGCGCGGCGATAACTCCGACTTCGGGCGTTAAATCGTCTGGAAGATGCGTCATATACGTAACGAAAAGAAGGAAACCGATCGAAAGGTTCTGTGGCGCCTGAGCGGCGGTCTAACATTGCAATCGCGGCGGCCCCGCAGTATGTTGCTTTTCATGCGGCCGGTGTGGGCGGGCGGCTGATCACAACGTTAGACGGCGTTCTTGA
>JANOGZ010001046.1:0-1657 GCA_031406255.1 Pyrinomonadaceae bacterium
ATCGAGGTGTGGTCGAGCGGTGGGTGAGCGCGAGCGGGGCAGCCAGTGACGAAGTACGCTGGCAGTATGAGCCAGGGGTGACTATCGCGCCGGATGGTGGAACACGCACTGAGCGCTCGATACATCGCGGACGGTTGCCGGGAGATATTCAGTTTGGCTTTGACGATGCGCGCGCCGGCATGGTGTATGAAGAGCGGGTCATTTCATCGACAGATCAGCTGCTGCGCCGCAAATTAACCGAATGGACGATGTCAGGACCGACCGCCGGTGGTCATCCGACGGCAACGCGTGATCCGCGGGTGACAAAGGAAGTGGAGATTATTCTTGACACGGCCGGGAATGCTCTGGCAGCGACGACTACGTATCAGCATGATGGTGATCTGAATGTCATATCAACAAGTCGGTATGGCTATACCGAGGTTGATCAATATACGGCACAGAATAGCGCGATAAGCTTTATCCCAACGGGCGCGCTCTTGCGCACCGAGGAGACTGATTATCTCACCGGCAATCAATCCTACCGCGACCGCAATATGGTGTCGTTACCCATCGCGACACGCATCAGGGACGCCGCCGGAACCATCGTGGCGCAGAGTGAGATAGGCTACGATGAAGCGGCTTACCCGTTGATCACCTATGGCCCGGTCATGAACTGGAGCGATCCGGCGACGTATGCGCGCGGAAATGTCACTTCGACACGAAGCTGGCTCGACACTACAGGTGGGTGGCTGGAGACGCACGTTCAGTATGATCAGTGCGGTAGCGTCCGCAACGCATGGGATGCAAAAGGTAACCTATCGCAGGTCGAATATTCCAACGCTTATCATTATGCCTATCCGACCAGCACGACGTCACCTGTTCCTGACCCTGCGGGAACACAAGGCTCGGCATCTTCGCTGGTGACGACCACAGCTTATGATTTTTCGACTGGTCTGGTTACTTCTATCACTGATGCAAATAGCCAAACCACCACCATTGCGTATACGGATGACCTGGGCAACCCCGATCCGCTTAACAGGCTACGTAAGGTGACACGACCATCAGGGGGCGGCTCGACGAGCTATCAGTATGAAAGCTCGCCCGGCAACGTCTACATCCGCACGCAGACGGCGCTGGACGCCACACACACGCTCGACGCTTACCAATTCTTTGATGGGCTAGGCCGTCCCAACCGCGCGCACCAGTATGAAGGTCAGGACCCGAGCAATCTATGGTTGACGACTGACACGGATTACGACGCGCTCGGAAGGGTGTCGAAAGTGTCGAATCCATATCGCTCGTCAGGCCCGGGCAGTCCGGTCAGTCCTTCTACCCCCCGGACGACAACTACATATGATGCGCTGGGAAGGGTTAAAACAGTGACGACTCCCGACAATGCGCAGGTTGTGACTTCATACAGCGGTAACCAGATAACGGTGACGGATCAGGCCGGCAGGGTTAGGAGAAGTGTGTCTGATGCGCTCGGCAGATTAACCAGTGTGGTAGAAGACCCCACCACCGGCGGTCTTAATTATCAAACCAGCTACGAGTACGACGCGCTGAACAACCTGCGCAAGATGGTGCAAGACTCGCAGCAGCGCTACTTCATGTACGACTCGCTCTCGCGGTTGATCCGCGCCAGGAACCCGGAACAAGATGTCAACGGTAGCCTGGCTCG
>JANOGZ010001059.1:0-1614 GCA_031406255.1 Pyrinomonadaceae bacterium
CTTGAGTACACGGAAGCAAAACAACTGACCAGGCTACCTCCTCCCGACCTTGAAGAGATGCGCGCCGGCCTCGAACTATTTTACAAGCTCGCCCACAGGCACGGAATCATCAGGGAAGCCCGGCCTTTGAAATTCATCGGCGCGTAGGAGAAGTGTGAGAGAGCCGAAGTGGTGAGGGTGAGCAGCCGTGGAGAAAACTGAGGCGCGCCGCGCGAAACAGGCCGCCACCTGCTTTGACGATGCTTGAGCTGCCGCCTTGCCGCGTAATCATGATCGACGGGCGGAGAAAGCCTTTTTCTACGCGGCACGAAGCGCGGACGCGGCGCGCGGCGTAAAGGTGTTTTCGCTTCCCGCGCGAAACTGCGGCGCGGGCGAAAGGGGCGTATAATGCTACGTGGTTGAGATTTTGATAATTCGAATCTCAGATTGTAAAGTAGAGAACTAGATGAGCATGACGAAAGACATTCAACCGATTCTCGAGCGCGCGCTGGCGGGCGAGCGACTGACGTCCGATGATTGCACGGCGCTGCTGGAGACGGATGATTTCGTCCGCGTCGGGCTGGCCGCCGATGAGATTCGCCAGCGCCGCCATCCGGACAACGTCGTCACCTACATTATTGACCGCAACATCAATTACACGAACGTCTGCAATGTCGTCTGCACCTTCTGCGCGTTCTACCGGCGGCCGGGCGCGGAAGACACATATGTGCGCACCATCGACCAGATTTGCGAAAAGATTGATGAGACGATCGCGCTCGGCGGCACGGGCTGTTTGATGCAGGGCGGCCTGCATCCGGATTTCGGGATCGACTGGTATGAAGATCTCCTGCGCACGCTCCACGCCAGGTATCCCGATTTTCAACTCCACTGCTTTTCGCCGCCGGAGATTCATAATATTCACCTCATCTCGGGCCTTTCGTATGAGGAGGTGCTGACGCGCTTGAAAGAGGCCGGTCTGTACTCCCTGCCCGGTGGCGGCGGGGAGATTCTCGACGATGAGGTGCGCCGGCGCGTCTCGACGAAGTGTACGACCGATGAGTGGCTCGCCGTGATGCGCGCCGTACACGCCGTGGGACTTCGCTCGACGGCGACGATGATGTTCGGCATCGGCGACGCGGTGGTTCATCGCGTCCGTCATCTTCAGCGCATACGCGACCTGCAGGATGAAACGGGTGGCTTTACGGCCTTTATCCCGTGGACTTTTCAGCGCGAGAACACCGCCCTCGGCCGCCGCATCACGGACGAGCCGACCGGCATTGATTACCTCAAGATGCTCGCCGTATCGCGGCTCTTCCTGGATAACATCGAAAACTTTCAGTCGTCGTGGCTCACGCAGGGGCTCAGGCTCGGCCAGGTGGCGCTCCGCTTCGGCGCCAACGACATGGGCTCGATCATGATCGAAGAAAACGTCGTCTCGGCGGCCGGCGCGCATAACCGCGCCGACGAGCGTATGCTGCGTTACCTGATCCGCACCGCCGGCTTCACACCGCAGCAGCGCGACATTCTCTACCGCCATGTTCACCGCGCCGAAACCGCGCCGATGGATCAGAGCGATGCGCCGCCTTTACGCGAGTTGAGCATCGCCTTCGCCGACTGAAAGTGGGGATTGAAAGT
>JANOGZ010001082.1:0-2518 GCA_031406255.1 Pyrinomonadaceae bacterium
GGGGATCGGCACCATCATCGACAATGATAACAACACCGGCCCCCCGAACGTGCAGTTCGCCGCCCGGGAGCACAGTGTATCTGAACGTGACGGCAGCATCGCCATTACAGTCACACGTTCGGGAGATCTGTCGTCACCCATAACGGTCGATTATTCCACCGTCAGGGACAATAGCTTCAGCGCGGCCTCCGACAGGGCAGACTATATAGTCGCTTTAGGCACAATGCGGTTCGCCGCCGGCGAGGCAAGCAAGTCCTTCACCGTAATGATTACGAATGATGCTTTCGTGGAAGACGACGAATTCATCACCCTCACGCTCACAAATCCGAGCGGTGGCGCTAATCTCGGTAACCCCAGCCTCGGCATCATAGCCATCGCAGATAACGACAAAATCTCGACGGAGGTCAATCCAGCTGATGAGGCAGACTTCTATGTTAGGCAGCAGACCGCGACTTCCTTAATCGTGACCCGGATACGGCGGGCCTCGCTTTCTGGTCCAAAGAGATCGCAGTTTGCGGCGGCGACTCGCAGTGCATCGCCGAGAAGCGGGTCAACATCAGTGCGGCGTTCTTCCTCTCCATCGAGTTTCAAAACACGGGTTATCTCGTCCACCGCTTCCACGCCGCCTCGTTCCCGAATAGCCTGCCCCAGTATCGATCCTTCGTAAAAGATTTGGGAAGCATCGGCTCCGGTATCGTTGTGGGCGTCGGCGACTGGCAGAATCAACTAGAGGCGAATAAGCAGGCCTTCGCCTTGGATTGGGTCAGCCGGCCCGCGTTCCTCGCTCAGTTTCCCACTACGATGTCCGCCCCGCAGTTCGTCGATACTCTATTCGCCAACGCAGGCGTGACGCCCACTCAAGACGAGCGCGACGCGGCGCTGACGGCCCACGGTGCGGGCGGCGCCGATGGCCGCGCCCGGTCGCTGCGCAGCGCCGCCGACAGCTTCTCGATCTACAACCGCCAGTACAACCCTGCGTTTGTGCTCCTGCAGTATTTCGGTTACTTAAGAAGGAATCCCGATGACTCCCCGGACGGCGATCTCAGGGGCTTCAACTTCTGGCTTGGGAAGATGAACGACAACAGCCTTCCGGGCGAGGACGTCAGGAGCGACCAGGTAGCGCTCGGCCGGGTCAGGCGTGCGGAGATGGTCAAGGCGTTCATCGTCTCGCAAGAGTACAGACAGCGTTTCGGGCAACCTTAACGCTCGGAGAAGCATTGGGCGCTTGATGCTGAGTCAAGGTCTTAGAGGGGTGAGGCTAATGCTTCACCCCTCCTGCTTTTGGCAACCTCGGAATGGGGTCGTCGGGGCCGTTGCCCACCCTCTCCAACAACCTTTCGAGAGGAGCGTTCCAATAGTCAAAGAAGAGAACGCACCCGTGATTTACCGCTTTCTGGAGCATGTATCTAAGCTTGATTTAATATTACTGTTAGGTGACAATTACACTTTTTACAAGTTAATCGGGGAGGCATTGTAACCTCACCGAATCTCCGTCTACAGTCTTAATCTAAAAAACATCAAAATCAGTACTAGCCTTATCGTTATCGCATTTGCAAGGAGATATAAATGCCTCACTTGTGGATTCTGTTACGAGCTCGTAGTATGCGCCCTCGGACGAACAAAACGTACGGCCAGTTGATTCAAATAGCATGGGCGTGCACCTCCCTCCTGGCATTAATCGCGTTAACCGCAGATGGCACTCAAGCGCAATCTTTCGCCCCGCCCGTTCAATACGCTACCGCCCCGAGGCCCCAGGATTTAGTGGCCGGCGACTTTAACGGCGACGGCAATCCAGACGTCGCGACAACGAATAATGTAGAAAAGAATATCAGCGTCTTATTAGGAAGCGGGGGCGGGGCGCTCGCGCCCAAAGTCGACCAACCCCTCGATTCCACGCCGCAGGTGATAACGGCCGGTGATTTCAACGGCGACGGGAAACTCGACCTAGCGACTGGGAACTCAAGCTTCTCGACGAGTCTCAGCGTGCTGCTCGGCAATGGCGACGGCACTTTCCGTTCAGCCGGCAGTTACTCTGCTGGCGTTGATGTGCGGTCAATTTCAAACAGTGATTTAAACGGCGATGGGAAACTCGATCTGGTGACTGCGAACAACGGCGACGGCCGCGTCAGCGTGCTGACAGGCAACGGCGACGGCACTTTTAGCTCACCGAAATCTTACGCCGTCGGTGCCTTTCCCAGCTCGATCGCAATAGGAGACATCAATAGCGACGGCAGGCTTGATCTGGGAGTCGTTAAAATTACCAATAACGGTACTAATGCCAGCATACTGTTCGGCAACGGCGACGGCACATTCCAGGCAGCAGTCCTCCTGGCAGTTGGCACATCCGGTCCCGGTAACATGACGTTCGCCGACCTCAACACGGACGGCCAACTTGATCTACTGACGACAAGCCTAAGCGGAGGAGGCACTGTTAGCATTCAGTCAGGCAACGGCGACGGAACATTTCAACCCCCACTAACATACGCCGTCGGTGGTTTTCCCGTCTCGCTTGCGCTTG
>JANOGZ010001092.1:0-1458 GCA_031406255.1 Pyrinomonadaceae bacterium
GCCATGCCCGCTGCCATCCGTGAAGGGATCGCCGGTTCCGGAATCGGGCGAGGCGGTCACGCCGCTATCCTGCAGGTCTTCATGAGCTTTGTAATATCCAGAGTCAATAATGCAAATTTTACGTAGCGCCGCATTGGCGTCCGTTAATTGATCCGCCTGCACCATCGAAATGCCATACGGCTTGGTTTCGCTGAACGGCACGACAGTGTCGCTGAGAGCCAGCGGATAGCGTGGCGGGTCAACCACGACCGAGATTACATTCGGATCATTCCGCAGACCCTGAAGCGCACTGTCCGAGAGACGTGCGGCGACCACTCCCTGCTCCGCAAGGTCATGAACTACCTCGACGCCCGATGTCCTCATCGCAGCGGCGCGCAACCCTGATTGGCGAAACTTGATCAGGTATCTGTTATCTTTCCGGGCGGCACCCTTCGGAGCCCTAAAGGTCGGCTGCTGATCTGAGTTCTGACCGTGGACGAAAGAAGGTAGGATCATCACAGCATACAGGGATGTGGTAACAAGCAACGCGAGAACTCTCTTCATGTTTTCCTCCCAAGGCGTAAAGCGTCTGGTGACAAATAGAGTCGCCGGTGAAGGCGAACTCCGCTGCAAGGGGGCGATGAGCGTTATAGATGATGACCGTTACTAATTGCGAAGCAGGCGCTCAGGTCGAAAAAGATATAGAGCGTGATGCGCCGCTGCTTGATGACCCTGATTTAACCGATTGATCTTACCGATGCTCGCCAACGTTTGAAGGAATCCCGCCGGGAAGGTCAGACAGAAACCTAAAGCAGTGATGTCGAACATTAAAGAAAGACGCGCATCATACCAGAGATTTGCTCAATGGGGAATGATTTTTGAAGTGTCTAAGGCGGGATAGGCGAAGCGATGTACCGCGCCTTAAATTTATTTCTTACCAAACAAGTAAAGACCCCGCCCCGGCGGGGTCTTTACTCTGATCAGAAATAACCGAGTCTCACTGCGTGACGTTGAGCGCGGTGTCGTCGATCAAGAACGACGTCTGCAGTGAACTGTCTTCGGTCCCGAGGAAGTAGATGCGAATCGTCTGCCCCCGGTATGCCAGAAGATTGAACGACTTTTGTAGATACCCGGTGCTCTTGTTGAGATTCGAGTAGGTGGCCAGAGTCGCCAGCAGTGTGTTGCTCGAATTGCGTATCTGCACGCTCAGCTTGTCGTACTGGATGCTGGTCGTCGTCTCGGCCGTGTCGATCTTGAGATAGAAGCTCAGCGTGGCGGCCGTCGCGCTTGCGGGGATCGTCACCTGCTGGTAGAGGGTATCGGTGTGAGTTGTGCCGTAGCCGTCGAGCCAGGCGTAGAGCGAGCCGGTTCGTGGGGTGCGCGACGTGGAGTTGGTGATGACGCCGGCGGAGGCGACCCAGGAGACGCTGCCGGATTCGAAGCCGGGGTTGGCAAACAACTGCGAGGTGATTGGAGCCG
>JANOGZ010001096.1:0-1809 GCA_031406255.1 Pyrinomonadaceae bacterium
CGGCTCCAAGTCGCGGTATTCATAGCGAGGTCCGCCTGCGGCCACGATCGCATCAATCAACGTTTGGGGGCTTCCGGCGACAGGCTTCGCGCCCGGACAGATCTCCGTGCTGCCCGAAGGCGCGCCCCAGCCTGACGCGGAAGCGCTCCGCCGCTCGATCCAACTCGTGACGGCACCACAGCGCCAGACCTTTATCGCGCCGTCGAAGAAGGGACCGCTCGTCGAGCTGCCGGCATCGCCGGAAAAAGCAGAATTGAAGACGGATACGCCATTACAACCGCTGAAAGGAAAAGATCAATGAAGAAATGGATGGCCACCACCACCATCGCCCTGGCGGGCGTGTTCGTAAGTTTGGGCGCCGCGTGCTCAAACCCGGGGGAGAAGAGCGCCACCACAAATACCAGCACGGCCGGCGCGACATCGCCGCCCACCGCGAGTACGAGCACCACTAATACAACTCATGCCGGTGGTGCTGAGACTAAAGACGATGTCCCGGCGATCGTGCGCGCCGCTCTTTCCGATGCGCAGTCGATACAGACACAGCACAAGGACTTATCGTCCTCGCAGGTCTCCACGATTGAGAAGGAGACGAGCACTAAGATTAAAGACACCGATCATCACTCCTACCTCGGCTTCACGACGAGCGGCGGCACTCGCCGGCAGAGCGGGGCGGCAACGGTCGTCGAGGCGGGCGGCAAACAGATGGTGATCATCTACGAGAGCCGCAATGGTGTGCCTTACATCAAGGAGGTGCGCGCCGAAGGCGTGCCGCAAGCGTTTCTTGATCAGTTCAAAGGAAAAGGCCACGACGACAAATTGCAAATCGGGCAGGACGTCAAGGCGCAGGGGTTAGATGAAGCGACGGCGAGGACGGCCGCCGACGCCATTCGCCAGGACACGAGAATCATGCAAACGCTCTACGGCGGCGCGCACGCACACTGATATGCGATCAACTTTTTTTGAATTCATGAATTTGCCCCGGCTGCGAACCAAGCAGGGAGGAGCGCGGCGGATCATTCGGTGCGCTTCATTCGCGCTTATTTCCACTCTCGTCTTTTCCTCTCTCTTTGTGTCTCCGGTCCTTCGTTCGGCCAGCGCGCACGATGGTGAGGATCATAGTAAAGATAAGAAAGCGAGCGCGCCGGCGGCGGCAGGAACGACCTCCAAAGCTGCGATCGCCGTGCGCACGGCCGAACGCAACGTACAGACGGCCGCCGGAAGTTTTCGCGTGCGTCTGCGGCAGTCTCCGGCAGACCCCCGCACCGGCGAGGAAGTGCAGTTCGAGGCCGAGGTGCAGGAGCAGATCGAAGGAGGATTCAGCGCAGGAGCAGGAGCCGGCCTGCAGCCCGTCGAGGGCGCAAGTGTTACGGCTCGCCTTGCGACCGCCGCCGGAGCGCCCCTCGAGACAAAACTTGAGACGCACAGGGAAAAGCAGCCCGGCTCTTACGGCGTCCACTACGCTTTCGGCGACGCCGGCAACTACAAGCTGTTCTTCGACGTGCGCACTCCGGACAATCGCCAGTTCGAAATAGACTTCCCCCTGGCGGTAGTAGGCGCGCCTGTCAACTGGGCCTTCTGGTTGGGGCTCTGCGCGCTCGCGATAATCTCGGCCGGCGCGATATCGGGCTACTACTACTCGTGGAACCGCGACGGCATGACGGGAAAAGTCGCCGCGCGGAAGACGCTGCCGGTCGCCCTCGGCGCGCTCGCCTTCTTCCTCGTCGGCACGGCCGCGCTCGCCTACTTCGAGCCGCCGCGCGAGCGCCGGGTCATCACCGGAATGGCCGCCGGAGCGGATACGGCGGCGGG
>JANOGZ010000560.1:0-7340 GCA_031406255.1 Pyrinomonadaceae bacterium
TTCAAAGCTGACGGACCAGCAAATACAGGACGCGTTCCGCACCGCGAATTTCAGCCCCGAAGAGGTGCGGCTGCTCTCGGAAGCCGTGCGCGCCAAGATCAACGAGCTGGTGAATCTCCAGTAAAACGTATGGCGTCCGAGCGGATCAGGTTACAGCGTAGAATGCCGTCCTGTTCAAACGCCAGGATGGTATAGAGGCTTATAATATTCCGGGATCTTTCTGCACAAAGCGGGCGCGGTCGAAGAAGCATATTCCATGCTTACGCCAAATGGCCGGCCACGTTGTGGTTTGATGCAGCGCCTGGTGGCGCGCTTCTCGCCACTGAAGACTGTCGCGGGCAAGAGTTAAAGACCGCCGCGGTTGTTTTTCGTGATATCACAAAGCTGACTTAAGCGCCCTGCCTCTGGCCACACGCATGGCGCCCGACGCTGGCCGAGGAGCAATCAGAAGAAGAAAGGTGACAGTAAGACGTGAGTGATCAGCCAGGTAAGAACAAAACCGTGCAGCCCACTGATTTAGCGATCCGTATAAACACCGTCCTGACTAATGATCCATGTGCATTATGCGGCTCACCATCAGACCCGACGGGCATTGATCTTTTTCTCGCAGACAAACCTGTTCTCGTCTGTCATACCTGTGGACTATTCCATGCGCCGGCGCTTGTCCGCTTGCTCGATCTAGCGAGCGCGGCTAACACATTTGTGCGTTCTGAGTATGAAATGTCCGGTATAGAGACGGACGAAAAGCCGTTCTAATGAGCGAGAATGAGAGACCAATAAAGCAGGGCGGTAAGAGTAAAGGCGGCAGGAAGTGGGCGCTTCTTGACACGATCGCACCCACAGACTTTTGCAAATCTGTCACCGCCTCCGACCTTTAACCTTCTTGTCCTTCTTCTCCCCCTGGGCGGTGTCTCTCCTGGCCTCTTTTTTCTCGACCCCTTTGCGCCTACTCTTATTTTGGTCTTTCCTGGAGATTCTTTCGCTGGGTTGTGTTTCTTTCGGCGCTTTGACCGCGGTGGTTGTGCCGAGATATTCACGGATCAACGTCTCGTCCGGCCTTCCTCCATCGATAAAGGCGAAGACGTGGAAATGATCACGATTCTCCCGCAGGACCTCAATCCGGCCCTCATCCTCTAGGCGCGCGAGATCGGCCATTACGTGCGACTGCTCTTCCGCCGTCATGAACCGGTAGTAGATATCGAAGGCCAGTCCCGTCGAATGGGGAGGGGTCTCAATGAGCGTGGCGTTCGGGTTCACTTTGCTCAACTGATGCTGGTATTCGTCCGGGCGCACGAGCGAGGTCACCGGCAGCGGCCGGTCGAACTTCTGCTGATATGAACGGGCAATGTCTTCCAGAACTTTGAGCGCTTCGGGACGCAGAAAACTGAGCATCCGAACCTTCATCGCTTTGCGCGAGCGCGCGTCGCCGACGTCATAGGTGTGGCCGGAGAAGTCCCTTGACAGTCTCTCCAGAGTTTGATGATCGGTGAGAAGCCGCTGTTTCTCCGCGTCACCGTAGTAGACGTCGAGCAACTCTTTCGTCTCCCGCTCCGCCCCGAGTGCCTTCTCCTTTTGGGCGATCTGAGCTTGTAACATCACCCGCCTTGAACGCTCGCGATTGTCGGCGGAATCGAGTTCCTGTCTAAGATTGGCGAGTTCATGCTCAAGATTCGTGCGTGACTCGGCACTTCGAGCATATTCCTCGGCCAACTCCGCTTCGCCATAAAGCGTGATTCTCTTGCCGCTTTTCTTTTCGTAGTATGTGAAAGGCTCTTTGTCTGCGCTCCCTCCGACACCGTAGAGAACATAGTTTTCGCCGACCGGTTTAAGTTCTACCATCTCACCCTTCATGATCAGCGCGGCGAGGTCGGCAAAGTCATGCGGGGTCTCGAAGCGGTGCTCCTGCCACTCGGCGACCTGGATGGCAAGAAAACGGCGCGTATCGCTGTAATGCCGAAGTTGGGGCGGGATATCGACCGCGGCCTGTTTGCCGGTCGGCTCGCCGCGATCCTCTTTAAGCTTTTGCACGGCCTGTTCCCAGGGGCTGAACTCGGCGGCGACGAGCGCGGCGGGCAAAGGCATGAACGTGGCATAGCCCTGCTGCCCGCGTTGCTTCAAGCCAGGCAGCATCAGCAATGTCGCAATCATCACCGCCGGCAGTAAAATCGCGGCGAGGGTGGCACCCTTGGCTTTTGTTTCTTTCACCATTAGTTCCCCGTAAAAATGAAAATAGCTTGAACGGGGCGGCTACCAATGCTGCCGGCCTCGTTAAGCCAGTAAACATATGATGATGCCAGGCGGTAAAAAGTACGCTGGATGAGTGAGAAATTTTACAAATTTACACGTCTAAACGACTGACCGCTATGCTAATGTCATAACGCATAACCGGGAGGCCCTTTAACTGCGAGCGCCGCTAAATAAGCAGGCGGGGATTCCCAAAAAGGCGGGATGCATAGAGATAATTCAATGCCAGAATTTCATGCCGAACCATATCTGTATCTTGCTGGCTTGACTTACAAAGCTGCTCTCATCGCCTGGGGCGGGTTCTACTTCAGGGTGCGTGAGCAGAAACTCGAAGGGTACTGCAAGCTTGTCGATGATAGCGACCTCCAGCACGTTCACCCGCCCCGCCGAGAGTCTATCGGCGCAAGATCGGAGCCTTACGGGAAGGCCAGAGTGGAGGTCTTTGATACCACGGGCGCAGTGGTAGCTTTCGCCGAGACCACCACGACTAATCACGCCTGGGTGGCAGGGCTTTCGCCGGACACAGAATATACCTATCGCGTCACCATTAATGGGGAAGAGTGGGCGGCAGGAGAACGACGCGACTGGCTGAACGGACCTCACGGTCAGGGGCTGTACAAGAGCAATCACAGCTACGTAAACCGTTTCCGCACACACCCGCACCCGGATGATTCGGCTCCGCTCACATTCGCCGTTCTCGGCGATTTCGGAACCGGGGTGCGCAAGCCAGCTAAACCTGACCGGCGCCAACGGGAGGTCGCGGCGGCACTCGCGCGGGTCGTCGATGAGCACGACGTCAGGCTCATCCTGACCACGGGTGATAACATTTATGCGGGCAGAACCTTGCTCGGCATCCCGGTCGGCGCGACCGGCGACGAAGACGATGACTGGTTCTTTACGTTCTACCAGCCGTACCGCTATATCATCAACCGGGTGCCGGTTTACCCGTCCGTCGGCAACCATGACAGCAACGAGACGGAAGCAAGCGACGACCGCCAGCAGCTGATCGACAATTTCTTCCTCAACGAGCGGTTCATGGGTGAGGAGACCGCCGGGCGCGCCTCAATCGGACCGGGTCTGTTTTACCGCTTCCACTACGGTGCGGATATCGAATTCATTTGCCTGGATACAACGCGTCAGTCGCTCCTGTTCAGAAAGCGTTTCTTCGAGCATTCTAATCACGCCTCATTCATTGAGGCGGCGTTCCCTGATCTTGCAGGAACGGGGATTCAAGCGCCGGTCTGGCGCATTCCCTTTGCGCACCATCCTCCCTTTTGCGCCGGCCCTCAGCACTCCAACTCTCGATCAATGATTGAACGGCTCATCCCGCTTTTCGAACGGGCGGGAGTGCGCGCCGTCTTCAGCGGGCACGAGCATAATTTCCAGCACTCGCATGTTGGTGGGATCGACTACTTCATTACGGGTGGCGGTGGGAAAGTGAGGCTCAAGCATCCGTCGGAATTCAGCGACGCGCATACTTCGTCGTGGGCTGCGGCCGGACACTTCTTACTGATCGATGTTGATCGCCAGCACATGAGGATCAGGCCGATGGGCGAGCTCAGTCCGGATGGCGCTCTGACGGAATTGCAGGTGGCAAGCCCGACGGGTGATCCGGTGGATGTGCCGATCATTATTTCTATGTAAATATGCTGTTAATCTGATCACAAACCCATCGTCTCGGTGAGCTTTCTTCCAAACTTCCGGTTCGTGCTTCATTACTTGCTCCTTTCAGATTTGAGCCTCTGGCGGGGGATTTTCGCGGCGCGCCGCGAGAGCCATGCGACCGTCACATCATCCTTGATGAGAGGTGTTCTATCGAAGCGTCCGGCGCAAGGACTCGTTCGATTGCGAAATTCGGTCGAGCGATGTAAATTATCCGCGAACAGAGATCGCCAACCCGCCGTGAAATTCGTTCACCGGCTACTCTCTTAACCCGGCCATTCCGGGAATCGCTGCCATATTTATCATTTATCATTGAATATCAGGAGGTGCAATGTGGTAAGGGCTGATAAACATATAGAACCCCCGTCTTGTGTGTGCGCCCCGGCCGCTGGCGAGAATTTCAGCATCAACCCGAAGTCGATCCAGGAATCCTTCCAAGTCTGGCTGCAGGGGATGATACCTCCCGGGCGGAGACTGCCTCCGGCGCGTGTTCTGACGGCGGCGGAAGTAACTTCGGTTACCTTGGCCACGGTGCGCGAAAGCGTCAGGCATCGCCGGTGGCCGAAAGAAGTCATCGAAAAGTTCCTGGCCGCCGAAATTGTTACCCATACGCTTGCTTCACACGTAGCGACGGGCGATCAGAGTATGGTCACCCGTCGCTTCAGTCTCCTCCGAATGTCAGGTGAAAATGGCGCCCCGGTCGTGAGTACGCTCGGGCGATAGTATTATCTGAGATTCAGAGAAGATAAAGACGATGCGGCGATGGGCACGCTATGCGCCTGCCGGCTCGATGCAACCGCCGGCGCCATTCCCGCATTAGCCGGCAGCGCCAGGAGCAACATGATTGTCGGCTCCCTCTATTTTGCTCAAATCCAGCGCCTGACACTGGAATTAACCGGCGGGCGCAGGATGCCCGGCCCGCATTTAACCGCACAAACATGGAGAGAATGCCAGCAAGTCGTCCGTGCCCTGGCTTGTTGGGCGACGCCTGTGGTATTGTTCCGAACTCTGATCTTGACCCACTTTCAACTGTAGACTAGACTGACCCTACTTCCTCTTCGCGATCCCGGGTCGTAACAAAGATCTAATCAAAATTCTAAACACCTAAGGAGCTTCCATGGCTAGCACAAAAACCCCTATGGCCCCGGCCGTCAAGCCCGATGACATAAAGAAAGAGTACTTCTATGGACTCGACGCCGAGTCCATCAAGAGGGGGTTCCAGAACCACCTCGAGTTCACGCTGGCGGAGCTGTCCAAGCACGTGGACAGCGCGTGGGAGCCCTACCAGGCCCTTGCGCTCTCCGTGCGCGACCGCCTCATCGAGCGCTGGGTCCGCACTCACAACGCTTATTACGCCAACGATGCCAAGCGCGTCTACTATATGTCCCTCGAATTTCTGATGGGGCGCACCATGGCCAACAGCCTCGTAATCTAGGGTTCATCGACGAGGCGTCGAAGGCGATGCACGAACTCGGCTACAACCTCGAAGACCTGCGCGATGCGGAGTGGGATGCCGGCCTCGGCAACGGCGGTCTCGGGCGGCTCGCCGCCTGCTTCCTCGACTCGCTCGCCACCCTGCAGCTACCCGCCTACGGTTACGGCATCCGCTACGAGTACGGCATCTTCCACCAGCGCATCGTCAACGGCCATCAGGTGGAGACCCCCGACGCCTGGCTGCGCTATGGCAACCCCTGGGAGATCCCACGCCCGAACGACCTTTTCCGCATCCGGTTCTACGGGCGCGTCAACCAGTACACCAACGATCAGGGTCGCCTTAGCACCGAATGGGTCGATACCCAGGACGTGCTGGCGATGCCGTACGACACCCCGATCCCCGGCTACATGAACGGCACCGTCAATACGCTGCGCCTGTGGTCGGCCAAGGCCTCCGACGAGTTCGACCTGAGCTTCTTCAACCAGGGCGACTACGAAGGGGCCGTTAAGGACAAGGTGCACGATGAGAACATCAGCAAGGTTCTCTACCCGAACGACAACATCTTCGAGGGCAAGGAACTCCGGCTCCAGCAGGAGTATTTCTTTTGCTCGGCGACGCTGCAGGACATCATTCGCCGCTACAAGAAGCGCTGGAAGATGCACGACGAGCCGAAGGGCCTGCCGGTGTTCGCCCGCTTCGCGGAAAAGAACGCCATCCAGCTCAACGATACGCATCCCGCGCTCGCCATTCCGGAGCTGATGCGCCTTCTGATCGACAACGAGCAGCTCGACTGGGATACGGCCTGGGACATCACCACCAAGACCTTCGCCTACACCAACCATACCGTCATGCCCGAGGCGCTCGAGCGCTGGCCGGTGGAACTGATGAGCCGGGTGCTGCCGCGCCATATGCAGATCATCTTCGAGATCAACAACCGCTTCATGAACGAAGTGCGCCAGCGCTTTCCGGGCGACGACGACCGCTGCCAGCGGATGTCGATCATCGAGGAGGGGGGCGAGAAGCGCGTGCGGATGGCGAACCTGGGGATCGTGGGCGGCCACTCCGTCAACGGGGTGGCGGCGCTGCACACCGAAATCCTCAAGGCCGACCTCTTCCGCGACTTCTATGAGATGTGGCCGGAGAAGTTCACCAACAAGACCAACGGCATCACCCAGCGCCGCTGGCTTAAGAAGGCCAACCCGAAGCTGTCGAACCTCATCACCAAGGCGATCGGCGAGGAGTGGGTCACCGACCTGTTCGAGCTCAAGAAGCTCGCCAAGCTCACCTCCGATGCGTCATTCATCAGCGAGTGGCGCACCGCGAAGCGCGACAATAAGCTGCGCCTCATCGACATCATCAAGAAACAGTACCAACACCGGGGCCAGGACATAACCATCAACCCCGACTCGCTCTTCGACTGCCAGGTAAAGCGCATGCATGAATACAAACGGCAGTTGCTTAACGTGTTGCATGCCATCACGCTGTACAACCGGATCAAGGACAACCCCGGTGGCAACCACGTCCCGCGCACCGTCATCTTCGGCGGCAAGGCGGCGCCCGGCTATCACCTGGCCAAGCTGATCATCAAGCTTATCAACTCCGTCGGAGACAAGGTCAACAACGATAAGGACGTGAAGGACCTCCTGCGGGTGGTGTTCCTCGCCGACTACCGCGTCTCGCTGTCGGAGAGGATCTTCCCGGCCTCCGAGCTGTCGGAGCAGATCTCGACGGCCGGGACCGAGGCCTCCGGCACGGGCAACATGAAGTTCGCCCTCAACGGCGCCCTCACCATCGGCACGATGGACGGCGCCAACATCGAGATCCGGGAAGAGGTCGGTGACGATAACATCTTCATCTTCGGCCTCCTCACGGAAGAGGTGAACGCGCTCAAGCCGAACTACAACGCGTGGGACTACTACCATCAGAACGCCGAGCTCCGCCGGGTGATCGATCAGATCCGCGACGGCTACTTCAGCCCCGAGGACCGCAACCTGTTCTG
>JANOGZ010001131.1:0-4294 GCA_031406255.1 Pyrinomonadaceae bacterium
GGTCACAGAATCGTCACGCCGGGCTCGATCGGGCCGGCGTCCCTTCACGTCCGCGGGGGGCGCATCGCGGCGATCGAATCTTTTGATGGATTACCACCTGAATGCCCGGTCGTGGAGGCGGGCGACTCGGTCGTCATGCCCGGACTGGTCGACGCGCATGTTCACGTCAACGAACCCGGCCGGACGCTGTGGGAAGGATTCGAAACGGCGACGCGCGCGGCGGCCGCCGGCGGAGTGACGACGATCATCGACATGCCGCTCAACAGCATTCCGCCGACCACCACGCTCGACGGGCTGCACGCGAAAATCGGGGCGGCGACGGGTAAGTGTCAGGTGGATGTCGGCTTCTGGGGCGGCGTCGTGCCGGGAAATACGCCGGCGCTCGACCCGCTTTTCGGGGCGGGTGTTTTCGGTTTCAAATGTTTTTTGATTCATTCCGGCGTCGAAGAATTCCCGAACGTGACGGAGGCTGACCTGCGCCCGGCGATGAAGGAGCTGGCGCGGCTCGGCTCCGTGCTGCTGGTGCACGCCGAAACTCCCGGGCCGATCGAACGAGCCCTCGCCGCGCGCTCCCATGTCAGTCAGGATGATCCACGGCGTTATGAGACCTTTCTGAAAACGCGGCCGCCGGCGGCGGAGAATGAAGCCATCGCGCTCGTCATCCGCCTGAGCCGCGAGTTGGGCACACGCGTGCATATCGTTCATCACTGCTCGGCGGAAGCCCTGCCGGCGCTGCGTGAGGCGCGGGCCGGGGGCGTTCCCATCACCGTCGAGACGTGCCCGCACTATCTCTCTTTCGCCGCGGAAGATGTCCCCGCAGGCGCGACCGAATACAAATGTTGCCCGCCGGTGCGCGAGCGCGAGAACGGCGAGCAACTCTGGGACGCGCTCGGCGAGGGTCTGATCGACATGGTCGTCTCGGATCACTCGCCCTGTTCACCGGAATTAAAGCGCGCCGAGACGGGCGATTTTATCGAAGCCTGGGGCGGCATCGCTTCGCTGCAACTGAGGCTCCCGGTGATGTGGACGCAAGCGAGGCGGCGCGGTTACACGATCGACCATCTGGTCGAATGGACGGTCGGCGCGCCGGCGCGGTTCGTCGGTCTGGAGAAGCGGAAGGGCGCGATCGAGGTCGGATACGATGCCGATTTCGTGATCTGGAATCCGGAGAAGACATTTCGGGTCGAGCCTTCACTCATTCACCACCGGCATAAACTCACGCCTTACATGGGACAGGTCTTGAGCGGCGTGGTTGAATCCACCTTTCTGCGCGGCCGGAAGATTTATGACGGCGCCGGCAATTTTCCGTCAGTGCCGGTCGGCGAGTTGCTCAGGCGAGGAGCGTAGATGATAGATTTCATCGAACTGATTGATCTGGCTGCCGAACGGCTCGGGGGAGCGGTGCTTTTCGCCAACGACGAATTCTTTGCTCCCAAAGAAAACCTGCTCAAAAGCAGCCAGCCCATCTTCATCGAAGGCAAATATACCGATCTCGGCAAATGGATGGACGGCTGGGAGTCGCGCCGCCGCCGGACGCCCGGTTATGACTGGTGCCTGATCAGGCTCGGCCTGCCCGGCCTGATCCGCGGCGTCGTCGTTGATACGAGCCATTTCAAGGGCAACTATCCCGAGCAGTGCTCGCTCGAAGCGTGCGCCGTAGACGGCCAACCGCGCGTCGAACAACTGACCGGCGAGGGGATCGAGTGGATCGAGATTCTTCCGCGATCAGCGCTCCAGGGCGATTCCGAGAATCTGTTCCCCGTCCACAGTCCGCAACGCTTCACGCATCTTCGCCTGAAGATTTTCCCGGACGGCGGCGTGGCGCGGCTCAGAGTCTATGGCGAGGTAAAGCCCGATTGGGGGCGGCTCAAACGCAGCGGCGGCGAGACGGATCTGGCGGCGGTCGAAAATGGCGGGCTCGTGCTGGCCTGCAGCGACATGTTCTTCGGTCACCGCCACAACCTGATTATGCCCGGACGAGCGCACAACATGAGCGACGGCTGGGAGACGAAGCGCCGCCGCGGGCCCGGTCATGACTGGGTCGTGATCAAACTCGGAACCTCCGGCTCGATTCATCGGGTCGAGGTGGACACTTCTTATTTCAAAGGAAATTTCCCGGAAAGCTGCTCTCTCGAAGCGGCGAACGCCGCGGGCGTCGTCGTCGAAGAATCGACGCTCGCGTCCCTCTCGTGGAGAGAACTTTTGCCGCGCACATTATTGCAGGCGCATACGCGCCACTTCTTCGAAGAGGAGATCAAAGAAGCGGGAGTGGTGACGCACGTGCGCTTCAATATTTTCCCTGACGGCGGGGTGAGCCGCCTGCGCCTCTTCGGGGCGGCTGTCGGGAGGAACGTTTGACGACCGCACTGGAACGCCTGAACGCGCTTTCGCGCGAAGCGGCCGCAGCGGAACTGCTCAAGTGCTGCGGCTCGCAGAACTGGGCGCGCCGGACGGCGGACGAGCGCCCCTTCGATGATCTGACGCAACTGTTAGAGACCGCCGACCGCGTCTGGTGGACGCTCGACCGGGCGGACTGGCTGGAAGCCTTCCGCCATCATCCGAAAATCGGAGAGAAGAGGGCGGCCGAAAGAAGCGTGACCGCTGCGGCGCGCCGATGGTCGGAAGAGGAGCAGTCGGGAACGCGCGCCGCGCCGCCACAGACGATGGATGCGCTCCTCGAAGCCAACCGCGTATACGAGCAAAAATTCGGTTATATCTTCATCGTCTGCGCGACGGGAAAGAGCACCGAGGAGATGCTTGCGCTGCTCGGCGCGCGTCTGGGAAACGACGCCGGGACCGAACTGCGCATCGCCGCCGAGGAGCAGCGCCGGATCATGCACCTCCGATTAGAGAAGCTGCTGTCACGATGAGCGCGATCACCACCCACATTCTCGATACCTCGCGGGGCCGCCCGGCGGGCGGCGTGCCCGTCGTCCTGGAGATACAAGGGTCAACCGCCGCAACGCACGACTGGCGACTGCTCGGTAAGGGCGTGACGGACGCGGACGGCCGGCTCCGGGAACTGCTCGCGCCCGCGGCGCCCCTGACGGCGGGCATCTACCGGCTCACTTTCGACACGCGGGCCTATTTCCGTTCGCAGCATACGGAGAGCTTTTATCCGGAAGTGACGGTGATCTTTGAGGTGCGCGATGCGACGCAGCATTACCATGTGCCGCTCTTGCTCAATCCCTATGGATACTCGACATACCGCGGGAGTTGATTGATGAGAATAGACCCCAACGTCAGCGAATGGCTCAATCTGCTCGCGCGCTGGATCCACGTCTTCGCGGGCATCCTCTGGGTCGGCAGCACGTACTACTTCACCTGGCTCGACGGACGCTTCACCGAGCAGGAGAAGGAGCGCGAGGTGGGCGGCGCGGGCGAGGTTTGGATGGTTCACAGCGGCGGCTTCTACGTCGTCGAGAAGCGCAAGGGGCTGGAGTTGGAGCGAAAGCTGCACTGGTTCCGTTGGGAGGCTGCGATCACCTGGCTGAGCGGCTTCTTCCTGCTCGTGCTCCTCTACTACATGGGCGGGGGACTGGTAGAACCAGACGTGCGCGACAACTTCGTCAGCTGGTTTGGCGAGACAACGGGCGGAAACCTGTCCGCTCATTACGAAGAGTTCGCGATCATCCTCGGCATCGGCGTGCTCGTCGTCGGCTGGTTGGTCTACGACCTCATCCTGCACCCGCTGCTTGGCAAAAACGAGATGCTGTTCGCCGCCGTCGCCTTCGTCCTGTTGGTCGGCGACACCTACGGCCTGACCCGTATGCTGGGCGGGCGCGCGGTCTACATCCATATCGGCGCTCTGCTCGGCACGATCATGGTCGCCAACGTCTGGATGCGCATCCTGCCCGCGCAGCGGAAGATGATCGCCGCGCTCAAGGAAGGGAAGACGCCCGACGAGAGGCTCGCCGCGCAGGCGAAATTCCGCTCCAAGCAGAACACTTTCATGGCCGTGCCCGTCGTCTTCACCATGATCAGCAACCACTACCCCGTCGCCACCTATGGCAGCGACTATAACTGGATCATCCTCTCGCTGCTGATCCTGGCGGGCTGGGGCGCGGCAAATTTCATCAGAAGGGCATGAGCGGCGCGCCCGCCTGTCGTTTGTGCGCCAGAGGGGAATGCGCTTTGCCCGACGCGCCGGAAACGCGCGCGTGATCATACTGTCTTCCGTCTCATGGCAGCCACCATCCGTGATACCTCACAAAATGTTCTTGTCCGTTTCCTCACCAACCGTGATATAGTGCGCGCCCTCACAGGCGGCGACGCCTCCGCCTTCACGCGCGTT
>JANOGZ010001153.1:0-1756 GCA_031406255.1 Pyrinomonadaceae bacterium
CGCCGATGAGTCCGTCATCGAGTTGTGCGAAATCGTCTGCCGGAGCCTCGGCGTGAGGCTCGGCGCGCAGCACAAAGTCATCAAGAAGGCTACAAACATCAGACGAAATCTGACTTAACGGTAGAGGAGAAAACGATGGAAGGTATGAAGGTCAACGATCAAATCACAGTCGCCGGGCAGATCGCGCCTGAGCAGTTCGAGGCGGCGGCGCAGCAAGGTTTCAAGTCGGTGCTGAACTTACGCGCGCCGGAGGAAGAAGGCTACATGCCGGATGAGCAGCAACGGGCGGAAGCGGCAGGGTTGCGGTACGCGAACATCCCCGTCAAGAAAGAAGAGATCAGCGACGAGTTGACGAGCAACGTGCTGAAAGAGATTGACGAACTGCCGAAGCCCATCCTCGTTCATTGCGCGAGCGGGATGCGCGCGGGCGCGATGGCGTTCATGCACATGGCGACGCGCGAGGGGATGTCGGCGGAAGAGGCGATGAGCCGAGCGCAGGAGAGCGGCTTTGATTGCAACTCGGAGCCACAGCTCAAACAGTTCTTCCAGCATTACGTGGATGCGCACTCGCAAAAGCAGTAACGAATGGGGCGACGCGCGGAGGCATTCACGGCGAGCGCGGGGAAGGCGGTTGTGCCGATAGGATTAGTCTTTGAGCAGATCAATGCGGAAGATTTAGCGCAACTGTGACACATGGTCGGCGGCGACCAAGTGGTGCTGCCAATCGAAGGCAATAAGGAACGGAAGGCGTCAGCATCAATAGTGGGAATGCGATGAGTCGCGCACGATTTCTGCGACGCGCGAGGTGGAAAATGGAAGCTTTAGTGTTAATCGGTTTTGTGGCGCTCTGGCTCGCGCTTCAGTTGTACATCCTGCCGAAGCTCGGCGTATCGACTTGACTGCGTGGAGCGTGCGCGGTGGAGCCGCGCCGGAACAAGACGAGCGAGCCGACGGGGGGCGAGCCTCGCAACGCAGAAGTTGAAAGCGGCGCCGGAAGGTGAGCGAGAGTGGGTCAAAAGTAACCGCCGGAAGTCAGAGGGCGAAGCCGAAGCGCGATGTGGTGAAGAGCGCACTCGCCGGGCTAATCGTCGTCGCGGCGCTCTTTCTCGCTTTCGCGCCCGAGTCCGTGTGGCAGGGCGGCGGCGTGTCGCCCGCAAGCGAGCGTAAAGCTGGTGACGATATCACGCTGCCGGACATCAACGGCGGGCGTTGGAGTCTCGCGGAGCAACGCGGGCGCGTCGTGCTGGTCAACTACTGGGCGACGTGGTGTCCGCCGTGCCGGGCGGAGACGCCGGGACTCGTGCGGCTGGCGAACGAGTACACAGCGAAGGGGCTTGAAGTCGTCGGCATCTCGCTCGACGAGGATTTAACCGCGGTCAGAGAGTTCATGGCTGAGTACCGTATTTCGTACCCGATTCTCTTACCGTCCGGCACTTCAAATCTCACGATGATGATCGAGTCTATTCCCGTGACTCTGCTGTACGACCGTCGGGGGCGGGTGGCAAAGCGCTACGTCGGCGCGGTGTCCGAAACGACTCTCAGGCGAGATGTCGAACAACTGCTCGCCGAGCAGTAGGACTCACGTCACTTGTGCGGATGTGATTTGAGAGACGGGTGACGACACAGGTCGGGATCGCCGGCAGCGGTCAGACGGCGGATTCAAAGTAACACTGGAAACTATTACGGGAGGGCATAATGATTTTCGAGCAGTTTCATCTGGAGAGCCTCGGTCACGCTTCCTACATGGTCGGCTCGG
>JANOGZ010001167.1:0-3960 GCA_031406255.1 Pyrinomonadaceae bacterium
CCGACGCGTCCGCGATGGTTCGTGTCTTCGAATCGCAGGCGGCGCGTCGTCGCGCCCGCCGATTGCGCCGGAGGCACGACCGATTGAAAGTCGCACTCGAGGCGCAGGGTCGCCAGACCTCCCATCCCCGGCGGCAGGCTGATCCGTCTGGCATCAACGCGAAGCGGAAGACGCGCCCCATCAACCGTGAGGACGATGCCCGCGGCGTAATCTTCAGCCGCGCGCGCCGCATAAGCGTCGAGCTCGGCTGGCGATGGTGCGCCGTTTCCCTCGGCAGTTATCTTCTGCAGCTCCTGAAAAGCAGCGATCTCCGCCATATCAACCACGTAACGAATGCCGATCCGCTCGCCGTCGATTTTGAGCCGCGCGTAGTGATTGATCGTAAAATTCCCGAGCGGGTGCGCGAAGCAGATGCTAACCGGCGCACTCAGAGCGAGCGTCAGGATGATCACCGCGGCGACCAGAACGGGCTTCACTGCGGCGCGAGCGTGTGAGGAAACATGGCGGGGAGACTTCATAAAACTCCTGTGGCGGATTTCTCTTCGAGAGCGTTCTTCGCAAGTACGGATTGCAGCGGGTCAAACTGCGGATTGAGCGCGAGGGCGCGTTTCAGATAATCACGTGCGGCCGTGTGGTCGCCGCCCGCGCGCGCGATCATCCCGGCATGATAAAGGAGTTTTGCGTCGCGCGTGCCCAGCCGCAGCGCTTCTTTGATTGCGGACTGAGCCTCGGCGAGCCGACCCGCCTTAAGAGCGGTCCATGCCACGGCGTCGGCGCCGTAGATGTCACGTCGCACCTGATATTCCCTGGCCGCAAGATTGTATGCTTCTTCGGCCTTAATGTCATGGTCTGCGTAGAAGAGCGCGAGATGGCGGTTATAAAGCGCGCCGTTGAGCGCGCTGAGCCGCGCCGTCTGCTCGACGAGGGCATACTGCGCGGTCATCTCCCTTTCTCGTCCGGCGAGCTGATAGAGATCACCGAGCGCGGCGACGAATGTCGGGTCGGGCAGAAGGCGAACGGCCCGCTCATAATGCTCGATCGCGCCGGGCAGATCACCGCGCGCGGCGCGCAGGCGACCGTGCGCGGCGAGCGCATGGAAATAATCGGGAAGGGTGGTCAGCGCATCACGGTAGTGTCCTTCGGCGGTCTCCAAGTCGCCGGTTGCGAAAGCCGTTTCACCTAACTGCCAGCGGCACCATGCCACCGTCTCACGCGGCGTTTTACCGCTGCGGAGCGCCAGGATGAGCGCATTCTTCAGGTGACGCTCCGCGGCATCGAGATTGCCATAGAGTGAGCCGAGGCGCGCGAGCCGTATCTCAGTGCCGAGCTCCGGGAGAGGCCCGCCCTCCAGCTTCCGAATGATAGCGCCCGCTTCCTCGTAATCGCCGAGCTCGAGCAACGAGTCGCCGAGTATGTGATACGGATAGGTCTTTCCGGGCTCAAGCGCGATCAATTGTTTCGCGTGGTCGCGTGAGGAGACGAAGTCGTGCGAGGCATATTCGACCTGGGCGAGCGCGGCCAAACCGCCCGCATTCATTTCGGCGGGCAGCGCGGCAAGCGAAGCCTGCGCCGCACGAGAGGTGAGATTGAGAAAGGCCAGATCACCCGTCTCGCGCAGTCGCTGCAAGTAATAACCAGCGAGCTTATTGTAAGCGATGAAGTCTTCGGGGTCGCGCTTGACGCGCTCTTCGAGAAACCTGATGGCGCCTTCGGTGGCGGCATCATCCGCCGGCAGCGCCGTGGCGGGGGGCAGCGTGGCGGTCGTCGGGCGGGCGGTTTCCGGGGGCGCCGACCACCCGCCGCACCCCTCTGTACCGAGCGCGATGAGCCCGAGCAGAATGATAGATGATAATTTACTTTTGCAAAGATGCATGGCGAAACGCTTGATTCGTCTGTGGCCCGTCAGCTTCAAAACACCGCCCAACGCCTCACAACTGCGGCCGGTGATCCGTGTGACAATCCGACGTCGCAACGGCTATGCCATCTCTTCCAGCGCGATGAGGTCACGCTTTTCTTGATAAAGTTTCACTGGGCTTTAATGGTTGCACATGCCAGTTGTGTTTACTTCTGTGGACATTACGATAGCCGGTGTGTACTTCCGTGGACGGACCCGATGGATGAAATGCGCCGGAGGCGTTACCGATCTTTTCTGAAGCCGCGGCGCATGATAGGCGAAAAGTCGTGCGTGCGCACGCTTATCTCTCGCCCCACAAAAAATGCCCTGAGATTTTCCAGTTGTTATCAGGAGCGACCGGGACGCAAGCCGCTTTAGATTGGGAGACAAGGATAAGCCATACCGGCTGTTTTAGTCCAGTTGTAATCGAAGACCTGTCCGGGGGGCAAGGCGAACGACGCACGCCGTCAGATGGTTCGGATTTCCTTACGTTTCGTCTTTACCTTCGGGCAATGCCATTGGCTGGCGCCACCCCGGCACGGTCGGCACGCGGCGGACGTAAATGGAGGCGCCTTGCAGGCGCTCGACGATCACCCGATCTCCGGCCTCCAGCGGGTCTTCACCCTCGGCCGGATACGCCGTCCAGGTCGAACCGTAAACCTTGACCGCGCCTTCGTTGAGCGCGCCGCGGCTCGACGTGACGACCGTACCGATCTGTCCCGGCAACCCATCAGCCCCGGTCTTGAGTCCGCCGGGCGCGCCCTTCTGCGTAAAGTAGTTGACGAAAATCGTGCGCGAGGCGGCCGTGAGCGCCACCGATACGACGAAAAAGACGAGGAACTGGAGCGGGTAGCCAAAACCGACGAGTCCCGTCATCGCGGCCGCGAGCGCCCCGATGCCGAACCATAACAGCACGAAACCGGGCGTGAAAACTTCGGCGATGATCAGGAGCACGCCAAGCACCGTCCACACAATCCATGCGAAGTCGCTCATCTTCCTTTACCCTGCTCTCTCATGCGCAGTACCGGTTAGAGCAACTCGGGGTCGTATTCTCGACATTGCTCACGGATCCTTATCATCCCTAGCCCTTCAACATGTTCTTCATGACAAACCAGACATTGGCCGGACGCTCGGCCAGGCGCCGCATAAAGTATGGATACCAGTGTTTACCATACGGCACATAGACGCGCACCGGGTAGCCATCGCGCGCGAGTTGTTCCTGCAGATCACGGCGCACACCGTAAAGCATCTGGAATTCGAAAGCATCTTTGCCGATCCGCTCGCGCGCGGCATGCGCGACGGTGGCTTCAATCATTCTCGGATCGTGCGTCGCGATCCCGTGATAAACGCCGCTCGAGAGTAGTACGCGCATGAGGCGGATGTAGTTTTCATCCACATCCTTTTTGTCCGGAAAGGCCACTTCCGGCGGTTCGTTGTAAGCGCCCTTGCAGAGACGGATGCGCGCCGGAATCTTCAATAAATCTTCGACATCACGCTCCGTGCGGCGCAGGTACGACTGGACGACGATGCCGACATCATTTAAGCCGTACTCGGCGCGCAGGCGTTTGAAGATATCGATCGTAATCTGCGTGACGTTTGATGCCTCCATATCCACGCGCACGAAATTACCACGGCGCTGGGCTTCGGCGACGACCGTCCGGGCGTTTTTGTAGGTCAGTTCGGGATCAACATCGAGGCCGAACTGCGTGAGCTTAATCGAGACGTTCGAGCGGATGCCCGTATCATCGATGCGCGCGAGGATGCGCAGATATTCGCGCACTTCCTCTTCCGTCTCGACCACGCTCGTGACGGATTCATTGAGGTGATCGAAGGACGCCGTGCAGCCGTGCGCGTTCAATTCGCGGATGGCGACGATCGTCTCCTCGATGTTTTCGCCGGCGACAAAGCGCGTCGTCAGTTTTTTGAGCGGACGAAAGCGCGTCGCGAAATCTTTTAACCCTTCCCGGCGTGATAGGTATAACAGCGCGTCTCTTGTGACCATGTGTTTATTAGAGTCCGTCGCGACCCTGCGCTATCTTCTTCGAGATGCGTCTCCAGCGCCCTGC
>JANOGZ010001176.1:0-1882 GCA_031406255.1 Pyrinomonadaceae bacterium
GCGACGGCTGAAGGCAAGGAATCATTCAACGCTGATGCTGCTAATTATGCCAAACAGGCTATCGAGCTAATCAAAGCCGGCAAAACTCCGACCGTTTATGACGCCGCTAAAAAGGCGGATGTCGAGACCTGGGTTCCTTTCAAAAGCAAAGTCGATGCGATCGGCGGTCTGAATTTCGCGCTAGGTCTATACGCGCTAAAGGCTAAGAAACCGGAGGAGGCGATCGGCTATTTCTTCAATGCCGGGCAGAGCAGAGGTCTTTTTAGTAAAGAACCGATTACTTACAGTAACCTCGCTTATGCTTATGAACAAGGTTATAACCAACTTCGTCAGGAATACGTCTCACGGTTTGAAGGTAAAGATGAGACCCCTGAAAGTAAAGCGATGTTCGATAGATTGAATCAGATGGTAGATATAATCATCGACGCTTACGCACGCGCTATCCACTACAACGATATGGGGGCAAAAGTTCAAAAGAATAAGACTGAGTGGATGCAGACCGTAACTCTTTATTATAAAGCCCGCAACCAAGACTCTACTACTGGTCTCGATGCGTTGATTGCGGGTGCTATGGCAAAGCCATTACCGGTACTTCCCACAGCAGCACCTGCACCGGCAGCAACACCTACCACCAGTTTGCAGCCAACGAGCAGCGGCGTTTCAAGCAGTAGCGATACAACGATGAGCGCTCCAACATCAACAACCACTAAGACCACATCGACGGTCACAACGACAACACCTAATAAGAAGCCCTGAACTGAAATAAGAGCACATTCGCTAAGTGTGAAATGCCAGACAAATCGTCAAAGGAAATAGACGATTTGTCTGGCATTTGTTAAATTTATGGGTCTATTGCGGGGATTGAGATATGTTTGAAAAATTCTCATCAGTTTCTTCAGTAAATACCATTTAGTTCGGGCATGAGAGCTGCGGCGGGAAACCTGAAACCATAAACGGCACAATTGTGCCGTTAAAAATGTGCCTTTGCTCCGATGCCACCGTATTTCTACTTGAGGTACTCTGTGAGTGTCGAAGTGTGCAGTCTGATTTAGAATGAATTGCGTTCCCTGCCATTGAACATGCGCAGCTTTCCAAGATATCAATTCAATCGCAACGAGTGATTTATGAAGATTATAAGTTCCCCCCAGCGAGCCATTATAGTTGTGGTTGTCCTTCTGTCCCTCTTCACGGTGCAGGGCGCTAATGCACAAGAGCGCGGCGTTCAAAGCGGCCTCCAAACAAGCGGAGAGAAGGGGGCAGACGCTCGGAATGAGCGTCGCGTCGCGCTGGTGATCGGCAACGGTGCGTATACAGTCGGCCCTTTAAAGAACCCGGTTAATGATGCAAGAGACATAGCGCAGGTTCTGCGCCAGTTAGGTTTTGAAGTCATCCATAAAGAGAACTTGAGCCAGAATGATATGAAGCGGGCCATTCGCACCTTTGGCGGAATGATACGTAATGGCGGCGTCGGTCTTTTTTATTACGCGGGGCATGGCGTGCAAGTGAGAGGTGTAAATTACCTTGTTCCCGTTGATGCGAAAGTAGAGAGTGAAGAGGAAGTTGAATACGAAAGTATTGATATGGGCTTCGTACTGGCACAAATGGAGAGTGCCGGGAATCGCACGAACATCGTTATTCTCGATGCCTGTCGCAACAATCCCTTTGCACGCAGCTTTCGATCTGCTTCGCGTGGCTTAGCTACGATAGATGCACCGAGCGGGACGCTCTTGGCTTATGCGACCGCACCTGGCTCAGTAGCTAGCGATGGGGACGCGAGCAACGGCCTGTATACTCAAGACCTGCTCAAGAATATGAGGATACCAGGCTTGAGCGTGGAGAACATATTTAAGCGCGTCCGCATCGGTGTCAGAGAAAAAACACA
>JANOGZ010001218.1:0-3107 GCA_031406255.1 Pyrinomonadaceae bacterium
GACGGCTGTCTTCAGGACAGCCGTCCGCTCTGCGGATGGTGTGGAATACGGTATTTCTCTGCGGGCGACCGACGCGCTACTTTTCGATCACGCCCAGTACCGAGCGACCGACCGCGTTGAGCGCGTCACCGATCGCCACAGAATTGAATTGAGTGTTTGAGGTGCCGCCGCCGCTGACGTCATACGTCGGCGCGCAAAATGTATCGGCGGTGGGGTCGTCACGATCAAAGCAGGCGGTGACCAGTGATCCCTGCAGCACTCCGTTGCCGCCGCCGCTGCGGGTGATGACGCCGCTGCCCATCGCGAGGATGACGCCTCTGAAGTCGGTGTTACCGTCAGTATCTATGTCCCCGGTGACGATCAGGAGACCGTTGCCTTGAAAGCCGGCGCCGAGGTCCACGGCAGCGCCGCCGTAGTTGTCAATAAATGTGAACTTCACGCCATCGGCGGTATTGGTGCCCAAACCTCCGGCGGCATCGGCCGCGGCTTGCGTGGTGAAGTAGCGGCCTTGACTGATCGCGATGTCTTTCATGCCGAGCACCGGCTCGTAGAGGAACTTTCGCGCTTCGTCCGGCGATGCCAGGATAGCCGGCGTGTTCGACGAGTCCAACTGACCGACGGTGGCTGGACTGATCTGTGTCCCGCTGCCTGAAGCATTAAGGTCATCTATTGTAGTCTGTGTCGCAGCAGCGGCGCAGGGAGTGACGGCGACTGCCGCCACCGTAGGCTCCGGCGGCGTCGCCAGATCATTCCCCAAAAAGCCGGACGAGTTGGAACTGCCGAGACTGAGGGTTCCGCTGCAGCCGACCACCGTGATCGTGCCGGGAGGGTCGAACTCGAAGACCGCCTTACCGATGAACATCTGCAACTCTTTCGTCGAGCCCTTCGGGCCGTACCCGGTCGCCGTCACGAGCAGACGCGGTGGTTCCTCCGTGATCGGCAAAGTTGTGACACCCGGCGGCTCTTCGACCCTGATGCTATAGAAAACGTCGTTGCCGATACTAACGCGGGTGCCCGGAGTGTCGAGGGTGTAGGGAAGCCACCGCGAAAGGCGCGCGAACGTCGAGGTGTCGCCGCCGACGATATCGTTGGAATCGGTGAGGGTGATCGCCCGGCGGAAGTTCATCTTTTGACCGGCCCCAAGTGCGGGACTTGCGGCGCGGTTTCCGCGCAATACGTTGACGGCCGCCTGCAGTCCAGCTTCAGCGCCGTAGTAAGCCTGGATCTCGGCGGTGGCATCGAGGGTGTTCGCCGTCGAGTTCGCGGTCGTCATAATCAGCGCGCCGCCCGCCGCCAGCAGCAGCATCGAGATGAGCAGCATCATGATGAGCGCCGCGCCGCGCTCGCCAGCGCGGTCACCTTTGACGATAATATTTTCTGTATTCATCTGCATCTTCATTCAACCTCACCGATTTAATCCGGAGACGGCCGGTTAGTAATTGAGCGGTGTCGCATTACGCAAGACGACATCGGAAACGAGCTGCACGCGTGACGCCGGCTGATGGCCTTCGGTGCCCGGTGTGCCCACTTCCAGCAATTCCACGCAAACGGCGATCACCACGTATCGCGCCGCGCCGGGAGCCACTTCGGCCTCCGTCGTGCCCGCCGCATTGGTAACGCCGCTGATAT
This sequence comes from Pyrinomonadaceae bacterium, assembly GCA_031406255.1. Taxonomy (GTDB): domain Bacteria; phylum Acidobacteriota; class Blastocatellia; order Pyrinomonadales; family Pyrinomonadaceae; genus JANOGZ01. The sequence goes on from JANOGZ010001218.1 coordinate 1,630, forward strand.
CGCAGTTCCCCTGGGTGTATGTCACCTTCTCGTCGTAGTAGCGGATTGTTAAGGAGTCGATCCGATTGGCGAGGACGGTCGTGGCGCGCATTGCTCTGTTGTTGGCGTGGCGCACAAGGTAGCTGCTCCCGTCAGCGTCGACAAACCTTGAAAACTGCACATCCTCTTCCGTGTCATTCGCCGAATTGACGGTGTTGGAACTGCTGATATTGGAGGTGGCGTCGAGGTTGGCGACGATGCGGATCGCATTGGTGCCGGAATTGGTCGGAATAATTCCGTTGATGGGAACGGCAGCGGATGTGCCGGCGGCAGTGGTGTATTGGACGCCTGATGGCAACCTGTAGCCGGTGTTGGCGATCTCGCGCGTCATGATGTTAATCGCCCGCTGCACATCGGCGATGGCTTCCGAACGCCTGTCCTCACGCGCTCGCACGCTGAAAGAGCTGGCGAGCAAAGAGGTGGCGAGACCCGCCACGATGAGCGTGATACACAATGCGATCATCAGTTCGATTAGCGAGAAGCCAGCCTCGCTTCGTGTGGTTGTAAGTTTGGTTTTACGCATGTCTTTCGATCTATACTCGTGATGTGCCCGGGTCGCGAAGAGGCAGAGAAGACTTTAATTCGTTCCCTGAGCGGCCGTGGAGCGGAGCGTCGTGATGGTGATGGGGGTGCGCGTCCACGCGGGGCCCGCACCTTGCGGTGTCACGGTGACCGTCACCACCTTCAGCGTAGCGTTCCCTCCACACGCGCTCGTATTGCAGACGACCTTCAAGACCGAGTAGGGGCGGCCTGCGCTTGTCACAGTCTTGGTTGTGCCCGTTGTCGCGTTAAGGCTCGCGTCAGTGAAGCTTACGCTACGCAATTGCTCTAATTCCTGCTGCACCACCGCCGCCGCCAGCGCGCGATCGCTCGCGCCCGAATTGTTTTGGATCGAGTAGAGGAAAAGCGACACCGAACTCAGCCCGACGACCATCATCAGGACGAGCGCGATGGAGGTTTCAATAAGCGTGAACCCGCGCTCGCCGGCCGCACCCTCTTTCTTCAAACGTAACGAGGCTTTCAAGCTTCTATTCGGTGATCTCATTTGAGCATGCTCCATATCAGTTCGGAATATTTATGGAAACGGTCGCGGAGCCGCAGGCCACGCCGTTGAACGTGACGCTGCCGGTGCCAAACCCATTACCATACTCAACCGTGAAAGTAATGCTGCCGCTTCCGCTCACGAGCGTCGGCGATGTCGTAGAAACGCTTTCAACTTTGCCCGTATGTGTGTGTGTGATGCGCGTGGCGGCCGCGTTGCTATAGTTGAGGGTGAGTGTTCTCGAACCGCCGTTCTTCGTAAACGTCACGGGAGAAGTAGAAGATATCGAGCACACGGCACTTGTCGTGCTGCCGCTCGTCGTGCCGGATGTGGTGCCGCTCGTGGTTCCAGAGGTGGTGCCGCTGGTAGTTCCGGATGTGGTGCCGGTCGTCGTACC
>JANOGZ010001223.1:0-1365 GCA_031406255.1 Pyrinomonadaceae bacterium
GTGATGTCGTCGCCAACCTTGCCGTCGGTGACTTTTTCGAGCCGGATGGTTCGTACGACTACCCGCCCGGCCCTCCTTTCGACGTGATCTTCGAGCCGCTCACACCGGTCGTCGTATCGGACAACGCCGGCGAGCATCAGAGGGCACACGGGCAAAACGCGACCGCGCACGCCGCAGCCGATCCGGAGGGACGCAGAGAATGACGATGAAAAAATCAATTGGAATTTCGAAGCTAAACATTTTGACCATAGCGATCGCTGCGATTGCCTTAACGCTTGTCGCGCCTAATGCGAAAGTGTACGCGCACGAAGGCGAAGATCATGGGGAGAAAAAAGCGCCAGTCGTTTCAACCAGCGCCAACATGATCGTACGCGTCGCCCGCGCGGGTGATCTGGAGGTCATGATCAAGCACCCACCGGTCGAGCCGGACAAGGAGACGACGGCACGCGTGTTTGTCACCCGGTTCGAAACGAACGAACCCGTCGAGGGCGCGAAGATCGTCGTCGTGATTGCCGGCGTCGCGCACCCGGTCGAGGCGACGGCCGGGGCGGGCAGTAATCCCGGCCTCTACGACGTTAAGCTGCCGCCCGTGCCCGAGGGGCAGTACGAACTCGCCGCGCGTGTCGAGGCCGGCGGCGTGCCCCATACGGTTGAGTACGGCGCGCTGCAGGTTCAAGCGCTGCCGCCGCCCGCAAGCGCCGGATCTTCTTCCTGGGCGCGCACGGCACTCGTCGCACTGGGGCTTCTTCTCGGTCTGGGTTTTGCCGCGGCGGTGATTTACCGCGCCGCCGCCTTAGCCCGTCGCGGCCGGATCAAGGGGGAGGCGGCGACGGCGTGAGCATCCCTGATGCCACGTACGTGAAGAACCGTACCGGAGGCCGGACCATCAACGTGAGACCGAAGCGTCCGTGGTTACCTGTTTTTATCGCGGCAATGCTCGTCATGCCCGCCGCGTCAGCACGGGCACAGGAGACGCCCTCTACTACTACGCCTACTCGGTCTGAGGCGGGACCGGGCGTGGATGCCGGCGCTGAGCGAACCACTACTATCACTACTGCGCTGCCGCTCGCGCAGCGTTCATCGAGCCAGTTTCTTGACCCGTCAGGGTTCACAGTTGAACGCTTAGTTGAGGCGGGACTCAGCCGCCGCGCCGATCTCCTGGCGGCGCGACAACGTCTGGCCATCGCAGAGGGGCGCCTCGTTCAAGCGGGGCTCAGACCTAACCCCGAACTGGAAGCCGAATATGGGTCGGCCAGATTCCTGGGCGGCGAGCCGGAGAGCGAGCTCGACATCGGAGTTTCACAAACGTTTGAGATAGGCGGCAAACGCCGCAAACGCATCGCGGTGGCGCGCCTCGACCTCGAG
>JANOGZ010001251.1:0-1241 GCA_031406255.1 Pyrinomonadaceae bacterium
TGCTTCTCCTTCCCATCATACCCGATAGTTTCAACAAGATTCACCGGTATATTCGTCGCTTCCGAGTAGCGCGCCCGCGTCGCATCGTGCGGCGTGGCTCCGTTGAGGCGGCGTCTCTCATTCAACCCTGTATAATTTACCAGATGCACTGTTCATAGATGAACCATACTCCGCTGAACCAACACTGTCAAGCGTTGCTTTTTCCATAGTTCTCCTGGTTTATTGCGAACAGGTGACGCGGTTTCTTGAAATTCTGATGTAATTTGTTTAGTTGGGGTGTGACGGATTGTGCTCACAGGTCCGGCCCATCACCGTAAAAAGATGGCGATGCCGATTAAGAGATGGATTCAGGCGATGAACCAGTCCGCCATCATCTTTGCGGGTCGAGTACCTCAGCCATTCATGATCTTACGATATGACGCGTACAGATCGGACAGCCGGTCGGCGGAAGCCGGATCGCTCCGGGCGAGCAAAGTGATGATCTCATCACGTCGCGTAAACAACGGCTGCACTCCCTCTCTTTGCTGCGGCTTGAGAACTGAAGTATCCACTTTGTCAGCTTCTGCTCGTAAGGAGGTAAAGAATTGGCTGGCAGCCTGCCGGGCGGGCTCATAATCGCCTCTTCGTGCGTCAATCACTGCTGATGCGAGATTATTTTGCATCTGGGCGAGGCTTAATTGGCGCTCGGTTTCAGCAAGGCCACTGGTGCATTGACGAGCCTTGAGCCACATTGGAATGAAGCCGAGCAGGAAGACGACGAGCAGCACGGCCGCATAGATGCCGAACCGCCGGATTAAGGAAGTTGACTTGATCGGTTCAGGTTGCACATCTTCGCTCATCATGACTCCTCCTATATGTCGCCCGCGGATAAGTTAAATCTCGGTTTTACGGTGTGCGATTAACCGTAGCAACCCATTGATGCCCGCGTGAAGCAAAGCGTAGACGATGATCGCAATCACTATTGGTAATGCCAGCGTGTAGCCACCTTCAGCCGTTGGACTTGCCACAATCCCGCGAAACGGCGCGTACAGAGGATCTGTCACCGTAACTATGAATTGCACAAACCCGGCCCTTGATCGAGCCGCCAGCAACGCGAGCAGGAGCCGAATCGCGAGCAGCGCATAGATGACGTAGAAGATATAGTCTACGACTTGCGATAAGCTCGCCATGCCGCGCGCACTCTCGACTTCGCGCTCCGTTTAGACGACCTCATCAATCGCCTTGCCACGAAATTCCCCGGC
>JANOGZ010001255.1:0-5028 GCA_031406255.1 Pyrinomonadaceae bacterium
GCGGGGGGGGGGGGTTTTGGGGGGCCGACTGCCGGGGGCGGGCGGGTGGCGTCTGCGGCTGTTGCGGTGGGGCGCCACGGGGCCCTTTCCCTCCGGCGCGGGCCGCCCCGCCCTCCGCAGCCGTTGCCGGCGCCGCACCGACCTCTCCGAGCATCTCTGCAAAATAAGCGCGCCACGATTCATCGACGAGCGAGGGATCGCTGCGAAAGCGACTCAGGAGGCTTTCGACGTAGCTGGCATTGGCCCCGAAATTTTCGGCTATGAATTCTGAGAAATCTGTTTCAATATGCTGTTCGCTCAAAGCTCTATCACCTCATTTTTGAAAGGCCGACGGAGCGCACGCGCGCGGATAAATCAACCACATGCTTCCGCTGTCTCCGGCCGAACATGATAGCCTACCATCATCTGCTTCCGATTGCATCAGGCGCCGGAGGCCGACGAATATATAACCCATCCGCTCGTGACAGATGTTTCAGATCGAAGGATAAAGAAGTTAGCCGGGGCCGTTGTGGACATCCCGGCAGTATAAAACCATCAATCGTGGAGACGGCACAGGTGCCTGTCACAGCTTCTATGAAAACACCCGACCACCGACACATGAATCACCGGAAATCGCGCCGCCGATTTGCCAAAGCCATCGCCGCGGCGCTCGTCGCGGCGCCGCTCGCGCCCCGCACGTCGAGCGCGCAGACGCCTCCGGCAACGAAGCAGGCGCCGGCCCCGCCGCAACCGGCCGCTTCGCCCGCGCCGCAGAATCCTTCGCCGCTCGTGGAAGCCTACGCGGAAGTGGCACGGGCGCGCTTCGGCGCGCCGCTCACGCCCGAAGAGTTATCAAGAATCAAGCGTGATCTTGAGGGAAACATCCGCGCGGCGGAGCGCCTGCGCGCCTTCAAGCTGCAAAACGGAGATGAGCCCGATTTCGTTTTCAGCGCCTAGCACGCTTTCGCCATGCTCGGCGGCGCTGGCGCGCTTTTGTCGCGGCGCGCTCACGTCGTCGCTGACCACGATCTTCTTTTCCAGAGGTGTCCGCCCGTGCTTCCCGAAAATATATTCTTTTCACCGATCAGTGAGCTCGCCGCGCAGATTCGCGCGCGCCGCCTCTCGCCCGTTGAGCTCACGGAAGGCTATCTCGCCCGGCTGGAGAGCTTTGGTCCGCAGCTCAGCGCGGTGGCGACCGTGATGCGCGAGACGGCGCTGGAGGAAGCGCGGCAGGCTGAGCGCGAGATCGGCGCGGGGCGCAACCGGGGTCCGCTGCACGGCATTCCGTACGGCGCGAAAGACCTGCTCGCGACGCGCGCGGCCAATACCACCTGGGGCGCCGCGCCCTACAAAGATCAGCGTTTCGATTACGACGCGACCGTCATTCGTCGTTTGCGTGAAGCGGGCGCGGTGCTCGTCGCCAAGCTCGCGATGATCGAGCTGGCCGGAGGCATGGGATACAATCAAGCCGACGCCAGCCTGACCGGCGCGTGCCTGACGCCCTGGAACAGGGAATTCTGGAGCGGCGGATCATCTTCCGGGCCGGGCGCGGCCGTGGCGGCCGGACTGGTGGCATTCGCGATCGGCTCGGAGACCTCCGGATCGATCATCACCCCGGCCGCCTTTTGCGGCGTGGCGGGTCTGCGTCCGACCTACGGCGCGGTTTCGCGCTACGGCGCGATGGCGCTCTGCTGGACGCTCGACAAGCTCGGGCCGATGTGCCGCACGGCGGGCGATTGCGGTCTCGTGCTCGCCGCCATCGCGGGGCGCGACCCGCTCGATCCGACCTCACGGCCTTTCACATTTCGTTACCCGTCAGCGATGCCGCGCGGAAGAAGAAGTAGTAGCAGTGGCCGCCGCGTCAGATCAGTTCCCCTGCGCATCGCCGTGATGAAGGATTCCTATGAGAAGGCGCAGCCCGAAGTGCGTGAAAATTTCCTGCGCTCGCTCGATGTGCTGAAGGAGATGGATTCGCGCGTCCGTGTCGAGATGGATGTGAAGTTGCCGGATTTTCCATACGGGCCGGCGGTCGGCACCATCGTCGATGCGGAGGGCGCGAGCGCCTTTCGCGATCTGATCGAATCGGGCCGCGTTCGTGAGCTCGCTTCACCCGAAGGACGCACGGGCGGTTATTCCGCATCGCTCGTGACGGCCGTCGACTACCTGCACGCGATGCGCCTGCGCGCTCCCGCACGTCGCGCGTGGGCCGAGATGTTCAAAAAGCATGATCTGCTCGTCGCCCCGTCGCGTTCGACCGTCTCTTATCCGATCAACAAAACTTTCGACCAGGCGTATCCGGGAATCGGCGCTTCCTCACCCATCGGCGCGAGCAATCTCGTCGGCGTTCCGGCCATCTCAATCCCGAACGGCTTCGGGCAAAATAATCTTCCCACCGGAATTCAATTTATCGGCCCGCCCTGGAGCGAGCTATTGTTGATCGAGACAGCCGGCAAATTCCAGGGGGCCACAGACTGGCACCGCCGTCGCCCGCGCCTCGCCTGAGGAGATGACGATCAACGTTCGATGAAAGACGAATAATGTTCGTCTTTGATCCCTGCTTCACAAGTGCATCTCTAAGAGTCGCGGCAGATCAAGCATGAGCGCGATGCGGCCGTCGCTCAGCTCGGTGGCGCCGCTAATGCCGCGCCACCGCGTCGTATGCCGTCCGAGACCGCGCACGAGCACCTCGCGGTGTCCGTCCCAGCCATCAATCGCGACGGCCGCACGCTCCAGCGCGCGCCCCTCTTCTTCCTCAGTTTCGCGGCCGGCGATGCGCGAGATCACGATGTGGAGGCGCTCCTCCAATGTTTCGCGTGGAGGCTGGGCGAGAAGCTCGCGCATCTGGATCAGCGGCACGACCAGCCCGCGCCAGCGCACGACCGCAGCGTCGCCAATCTGCTCAATATCAGATCGCGTGATGTAACCGGCCTCAATAATGTGGCTCGCGTCGATGCAATAGCGGTCACTTGCCGAATGAACGACCAACGAGGGAACGAGCGCGAGCGTCGTCGGCAGACGCATCTCGAAGGTGGCGCCCGCGCCCGGGCGACTCCACACGCGGAGATCCCCGCCGATCCCCTCGACTGCTCGCTCCACCACATCGAGGCCGACGCCGCGCCCCGACACCGCAGAGACCGCGGCGGCGGTGGAGAAACCGGGACGAAAGATGAGGCGCAGGCATTGCTGTTCGGTGAGGCGCGCATCCGGCTCGATGAGACCCTGTTCGGCGGCGGCGCGCGCCACGCGCGCCGGATCAATGCCCCGCCCGTCGTCCGTCACGCGCAACATCACGCGGCTGCCCTCAGCGACCGCTTCGATCCGCACGCGCCCGCGCTCGCTCTTGCTCACGCGACGACGTTCACCGGGCAGTTCGATTCCATGGTCAACGGCATTTCTCAGCAGATGCAGCAGCGGATCAGCGATCGCATCAGCGAGCGATTTATCGAGGCGCACTTCGCCGCCCGTCGTCTCAAAATCAACTTCCCTTCCACTCATGCGCGCGGCGCCCATTCCGGCGCGGGCCGCCCGTTCGAGCGTCTGGCCGACAGGCACCATGCGCAGTTCGATCAATCTTTCTTCGAGCTCGAAAAAGCGCCGCCGGATGCGCGCGGCGCGTATCTCCATCTCTATCCGCTCGGCGCGCCCGAGTTCCTGCGTCAGCGCCAGATCAAGGGTGGTCACCGTGTCGGTGAAAAGCTCATGCGTCGTCGAGATCAGATCATCCAGCTCATCGAGCGGCACACGCACCAGCATCGTCAGCGAAGCCGCCGAGGGCAGCGCCATCGCAGGGCTGCCCCCTCCCTCCCCGTCGCCGCCCGCGTCCTCCGTTTCTTCTTCTTCTGCTATTGGTGTCGCCGCGTCCGGCGTGGCTCTGGCCTCCGCTTCGATCAGCGTCGCGCCGAACGGGGTGAGGCGGTCGCCGAGCGCGGCGCGGCTCTCTTCCGTCGCATAGATGATGCAAAAATTCACGCGGTCGGGCGCGCTCGCTTCCATTCCCGGGAGCGTCGAGATGACCTCGCCCCCCTCCGCCAGCGTGTCGCTTAAATTACGGAACTGCTCATCGAAAGTGACGAGATCAAAATCAACCGTGATGGCGAAGACGTCCGCGCCCTCGCGGATGGCTTCGTGCAGCCGGTGTCGTTCGTACTCACTCAGCGCGCGCGTCGCCTCCTCGGGTAGCGCGGAGAGCGCGTGCGCCGCGGCAGTTGAAGCTTCCGTCGGCTGAGGTATGCCGCTACTGGCGCTGCCACTGCTGGCGAACGTAAATCGCCGCAGGCGCTCGATTAAAGTCTGCGGGACAACCGGCTGCTCGCCCCTCGCCACGGCGCTCAAACTCTGCGCGATGGCAGTGACCGCCTCATCGAAAGCTTCCAGCACGGGCACATCCACGACGACCCGCCCCATCCGCACGCCGTCGAGCAGTGTCTCGAATTCATGTGCGATTTCTCCCGTCGCTTCGATCCCGGCAGCGGCGGCCGAACCCTTAATCGTATGGACGTGACGAAAGATACGACCGACCAGCTCGCGGCGCGTACGGCCCTCGGTATGGCGCGCGCGCAAAATCTGGATGTCGCCGAAGAGCACTTCGATCAGGTCTTCAGCCTCAGCCAAAAATTCGCGTAACAGTTGATCATCCATAGAAGCGCTTGCCGCCGCCGGACAAGGCCGCGCTCGGAACATCGAAGCGTTGGACTTGGTGTCGCGGCGGCCCGAATTTAGCCTACACCGTCCGCGCTTCGCTGGCTACTTAATACTTCGACTGAAAGAAGTTTACCGGTTTCGCCGCGGGCTCATTTTCACACGCTGAATGAATTGTGGAATGGCGATCAGTTACATGAGGGATGACGTGCCGGCCAGCGGGCCCGGGGAGCACCGTCAATCGAGGTCAGGCGGGCGGCGCTGGCGCGCGGAGGGGAGGCAGAGAGAGTGGGGCCGCCGTCGCGAAAGGTTCACGGTTATGAGGCTGAGAGCGTCTGCTCATCTTCTTCGTCATCTTCCGAACTGGCGTCAGTATCCGCCGCTTCCTGCGGGTGTTCCTGATCCAGATCG
>JANOGZ010001264.1:0-3462 GCA_031406255.1 Pyrinomonadaceae bacterium
TGCCGTCACCTTGCTACTGCCAAGCGAGATTGATGATGCAGCAAACTCTCGACGCAAACCATGAAGTTGCCGCGCTTGGGTCAGCCCGCGCCGCGCGCGGACTCAGCACCGCGGAGGCGCAACAAAGGCTCACGCAATTAGGTTTCAACGACCCGGTTGCGCCGCGCCGCGCCGTGATGCTGAAACAGATTCTCTCGCTCTTCCTCAATCCGCTGGTGGCGATTCTCATCATCGCAAGTCTTATTTCCGCCGCCGTCGGCGACTCCATTAACGCCGCCATCATCATCGCCATCGTGTTGATGAGCGCCGCGCTGAACTTCTGGCAAACCTTTCGTTCGCACAAAGCCGCCGAACGCTTGCGCGCATCGGTCGCGCCGACGGCGACTGTGTTGCGCGATGAGGCGTGGGTAGAAATCCCGGCGCGCGAAGTTGCACCCGGCGACCTTGTGCGCCTGACGGCGGGCGACCTCGTGCCCGCCGACGCACGACTAATCGAGACGAAAGATTTGCACGTGCAGGAAGCTGCACTGACGGGCGAATCGCTCCCCGTTGAGAAGCGCGCCGGAATCAACACGGTTGCGCTCGCGGGTGACGTGAGCACCGATGGGTTGTCGTTCAGCGACGATTTGACAGCGAGTGCCGTCGTGCTGGCGGCGCGACCTGATGATGAGTTGAACCGGCAAAATAATAACGAGAGGGTCTTTCTCGGGACATCCGTTGTGAGCGGCACAGGCGTGGCGCGCGTCTTTGCGACGGGCGGGCACACTACTTACGGCGACATCGCCGCGCGTCTCGCTTCACGCCCGCCTGAGACGGAGTTCGAGCGTGGGATGCGCGGCTACAGCACGCTGATTATGCGGACGGTCGTCTTTCTCGTCCTTTTCGTCTTTCTCGCCGGCATCATCATGCGACGCGACGCGCTCGATTCGCTGCTGTTCGCCGTCGCCCTCGCCGTCGGACTGACGCCGGAATTTCTGCCGATGATCTCCACCGTGACGCTCACCGCAGGCGCTCTTCACATGGCGCGGCGCAAAGTCATCGTTAAGAAGTTGGAGGCGATGCAGAATTTCGGGAGCATCGACGTGCTGTGCAGTGACAAGACCGGCACGCTCACGGGCGGTGAGATGACGCTTTCGCGCTACCTCGATCCATTCGGCGCGGCGGCTCAGACGCGCATCGCGCTGCTCGCTTATCTCAACAGCTCTTTCGCCGGCGGCGCGGAAAACCACGCCGGAGAGTTGGACGAGAAATCTCGTCCAACTACGCACAGCAATCCGCTCGACGCTGCCATCATCGAACATGGGCACGCCGACTTTGGCGCGCAGGCTCAGCGTTTCCGCAAACTAGACGAGATGCCGTTCGACTTTGAGCGGCGGCGCGCCTCAGTCGTCATCGAAAGAGTAGCTGAAGGCGCAGAAAGTTTGGATCGTGCGGAGCGTCTGCTGATTGCCAAAGGCGCGCCGGAGAGCGTGTTGAGTGTCTGCGTGAGTTGCGAAGCCGACGGTCGCGCGTTCGCGCTCGATGCGGCGGCGCGCCTTAGTTGCGAGCGTGCTTTTAAGGAGTTGAGCGCGTCGGGCTACCGCGTGCTGGCGATTGCGTACCGCAGCATTGAGCCGCGTGCCTCTTACACTTTAACGGACGAGGACGAGTTGACGCTCGCAGGCTTTGCCGCCTTCGCTGATGAACCGCTCTCGACTGCGACTGATGCTCTGCACGCGCTACGCCGCGACGGTGTGCAGGTGAAAATCCTGACGGGCGATAATGAACTCGTCGCGCGTCATGTGTGCGGGCAAGTCGGGATTGATGCGAGTCGCATCCTGCTGGGCGATGAGCTTAACCGGATGACGGATGTTGCGCTCGCTCACACGGCGGAGAAGGTGAGTGTGTTCGCGCGCGTCACGCCGGCGCAGAAGAACCGCATCATCCTCGCGCTGAAATCGCGCCGTCACGTCGTTGGTTTCTTAGGCGACGGCATCAACGACGCACCGAGCCTTCACGCGGCTGATGTCGGCATCTCCGTCTCGAATGCGACCGATGTGGCGAAAGATGCGGCGGAAATTATTCTGCTTGAGCGAAGTCTGAGCGTTTTGCACAACGGCATCGTCGAGGGACGCAAAGCGTTCGGCAACGTGATGAAGTACATACTGATGGAGACCAGCTCGAACTTCGGCAACATGTTCAGCATGGCGGCGGCAGCCTTGTTTCTTCCCTTCCTGCCGATGCTGCCCGTGCAAATCTTGCTCAATAATTTCCTTTACGGTCTCGCGCAGGTGACGATCCCGACCGACAATGTTGACCACACGTTCATGCGCAAGCCGCAGCATTGGGACATCGGGTTGATACGAAGATTCATGGTCGCACTCGGTCCCGTCAGTTCCGTTTACGACTTCCTGACGTTCTTCGTGTTGCTCAGATTCTTTCACGCCGACGAAAAGCTCTTTCACACCGGCTGGTTCGTCGAATCCTTGCTGACCCAGACGCTCGTCATCTTTGTGATTCGCACGACGGGGAATCCCCTTCGCAGCCGTCCGAGCCGCGCGCTTGTATTGACCACGCTCGCCGTCGTCTGCGTCGGAGTAATCCTGCCCTACTCACCGCTTGCTCCCGCTCTCGGCTTCGTGCCGTTGCCCGCCGGTTACTTTTTGTTCCTTCTCGGCGCGACTGCCACTTACCTGCTGATGGTGCAGGTCTTCAAGAGTCGGTTGATGCGCCGGCGCGCGAGCTGAGGCTATAGGGCGCGAAGTTTTCCACGTTGCACCGCGTAGAGTTTCGCGGCGCGCGTGGGCAAATTCCAACAATCGCCCAATAAAGCGGCGCGAAGTTACGGCACATCCGTTGCTCTTTCAGTTCCTCAGTACCAATGGCAATTCGACGAAGTTGGAAAGGAGCTATGGTGATGAACAGGAAAACAGACGCGCAGCTTCAAGATGAAGTGTTGCGCGAACTGCGCTGGGATACGCGGATTGGAGGTGCTGATATCGGCATCGCCGTCACTGACGGCGTTGTGACGCTCACCGGCACAGTCACAAACTACGCGAAGAAGGTGGCTGCTCAGAACGCCGCGCATCGCGTCAATGGCGTGTTGGATGTCGCCAACGATATTGAGGTACAGCTGTCTGATGATGAGAGTCGCACGGACACGGAGATCGCGCGCGCCGTGCGCAGCGTGCTCGAATGGGATGTGCTTGTCCCCGCCAGAAATATCGAGTCAACAGTCACGAACGGTTGGGTGACGCTTGGGGGCAGCGTCAACAGCTTACGCGAGCGTGATGATGCCGAACGCCCTGTTTGGCGTTTAGCCGGCGTGCGCGGTGTGTACAACCAACTTACGGTGAGCGCGCCGAAGGTTGACGCGGACCATCTACGGGCTGACATCGAGGGTGCCCTGGAGCGGCGGCTGATTGGGCTGCGTCAGGGACGCCTCAGCCATGCCGGTTGACGACTTGATCTTCGCGCGCGCGG
>JANOGZ010001298.1:0-9443 GCA_031406255.1 Pyrinomonadaceae bacterium
TCAGAGCGGAGGTGCCTTAGGGCTCAGAGATAGAGGCGTTTTGGAATCTGCTGTTGCGCAGCCTGAGATGACCTTCGGAGGCGAAGATTTATATCCATCAGTTGCTGAGAAGGCTACTGCTTTGGGGCATTCGCTGATTCAAAACCATCGGTTTGTTGATGGGAATAAGCGAGTAGGGCATGCTGCAATAGAAGTGTTTCTCGTGCTCAATGGTTATGAGATAGATGCCCCAGTTGATGAACAGGAGAGGGTTGTTCTGGCTGTAGCAAGTAGCCAGATGTCCAGAGCGGAGTTTGGCGAATGGCTCAAGCAGCATACAGTTGAAATTGAGTGGTGAGGCGTCTGCCTGATATCAAGTTTGAACCGGACGCGCATCCAGCGGGCCTCTGATCGACAAGGTTTTGTGCGCGCCGCTCAATTCCGGCGTTAGGCGCTCGCGCTGGTTGGTAATCCTCTATGAAGTTGAAGCATGAGTTATGGGAAGAGAAGAATGGCGAGGAACTATTATTTTGCCTTGCCGGACATCATGGAGAGGATGCGAGAAAATCATTGAGTCCAGATGCGAAGCTTATCTGGATGGTCCAGGCGGAGGGCCATTTTGAAGCGATGACAAAGTATTATGAGTTCATGGGATGGGGAGAATATCGAACTGCTTTTGAGCAAGACAAAATGCCTTATCCAGAAGAATGGTCACAGTCATAAACGCTTCTTTCCCTGTGGACAGATTGCTTGTTTGTTCTGCCAGTTAATCTGGAAATCCGTTGCCGCATACCATCACTACGCCCAGTGCATGACTGCAGTGGCCGTCGGATCATCGAGCCCCTGACCACGATAGGTCTTGATCTCTGGAAAACGCGCCGCGAGCGCCGGAGCCATCACTGGTGACTCCTCGACGCGGAACCGCGCGAATGTTCCGTCCGGAATTGGCAATGCCATCACCACCTGAGCGTCTCTGGCTCCTTCAGTGAACTCCAGCGGGGCTTGACGAAGCAACTGCTTTTACGCGGTCTCATTGAGGCTTAACGCCCGGTAGAGCTTTGGAACTATTCCGGTCACAGCATGACTTCTCGCCAAATTCTCTCTGTTAATTCCCTGCCACAGAGGAAGATTTGTCACTGACGGATTTAACTGCTTATTGCCGTTTTGTCTGTGCCGTGCGGGTCTTACAAGTAAATTTCTCTCTAATAAGGAGTTGAGTCCCATCGCACTGGAGACAAAGCACAGAAGCAGCAGGCACAGGGCGCTGAAACGCGCACGCATTCTGCTCAGTGCCGACTTTGGAGATCGTGTTCCGTTTCTTTCTTTCATAGTTATTTACCAGTTTTTAGAAAGCTACATGGACAACTATCGGGGAGAGAGTTGATCTTGCCTGCTCAGAGCTGTTACTTGAAGACCAGCCCAATCGAAACACGCACGCCGTTTGCCGTACGACTAGGAAAATTTAGACCTTCGACAATGCGATTCCTCAAAAAGATCGGATTGTAGTCCACCTGAATAACACGAACATCAACTCTCTCCTTCAAGCGAACGTCAACTCCGCCGCCCAAGTTCATCGTGAAATCCGTGGTGCTGTCGGTGGCGGACGCGGTTGAAGTCACTCCCGCATCAACAGGTTCCACCCTGAGACTACGGCGCGCAATCCCGAAGAGTGCGTGCACAAAAGGAGTAACGCGGTGAACATTGAAGAATTTAACCTGTGGGCCGACCGTGATGTTGTAGAGCGATAACCTTGACCGGGCTTGCGCAACTCCAAAGTCCTCCGTTCGCCTCCTGAAACTGGCGGAAAAATCTCCAGCGATGCCGAAGCGTTTAGTTAAATAACCTGTGCCTGAGACGTTGAATCCGTTTAAGTTGAAGTTGTTTTCAAGAGTGGTGCTGGGAATGTCCGTACCCCCGAAGTCGCGGCTTTCAATCCCGGAATCTGTGTTCTCATACGAGTATCCGACAAAGAGTTCAGGTCGAGATCTCTCCTGTGCATAGGTCAGAGAAGCACAGAGAGCAATAAGTACTGTCAGGAACAAAAGTTTTCGCATTAGGAACTATTCTCCTTATTAGTCGGTATCCAAAAGATGAAGGGCGTCCCCCAAAACCCATTCGCAAAATGGTTATCAAGGCGCGGTAGAGCGCAGCCTTGCTGTCGGCCACACGAGAGTTGATCGCGCAATTGGGAAGATAAGAGATGGCGCCGGTCGTTCGGCACTTACTGCTCTCTCAAGGCAGAACGGCTCTGTATTCCGACCTATTAAATACAGGTAATCTTCAGGAGAGTCGCCCTGACTTATATGAAAGAAGGTCTGATTTATAAAGACGGACGCTCAAAGATGTGTTTTGTGGCATCAGGGCAGGTTTTTTGCGGACGGCACCGGCGTCGCTCTATGGCGAAGACAGGTGAGATATCATGCTTGACCGTTGCTGTCGGCGATTTTTCGGAACTCGGAGGGGGTCATATTGACATGCTTTTTGAACGCGGTGTTGAAGGCTGATTTTGAGTTGAATCCGACCTCTTCAGACACAGCTAGAATCGAGTAGTGTTTCTTCGCCGGGTCGAGCAACATCCGTTTGGCTTCTTCTATCCGGTAGGTGTTAATAAAGTCAAAAAAGTTTTGATTCAGTTGCTCGTTGATCGTCTGCGAAAGATGGTGGGGGGTAATTGCCAGCGCCTTCGCTAGTTTTTGTAGCGTGAGGTCGCCGTCCAGATATGGTTTCTCCGTGTTCATCAGGTCGAGAAGCCGCTGAAGGTAAGTGTCGGATCGCTCAAGCGTGAGAGTCGATTTTTCATACCTTCGCGGAGAAGGCGGTAAATCATCCATCCTCGTTAGCGCTTCCGGTCTTCTCAGCCCGATGTAACCCATCGCATACACGAACACCGAAAGACTGGCAGGAACGAGCAGATCTACTGTCTGAGTATCATAGGCAGGGTAGAGTGCAGTAAGTACGAATTTGAGGGCCCCCATAACCCAAACAGCTGTGAGGGCCGCCAACATAAATCGAACCTGGAAAAGGACGGACTTATCAGCCGGTGAGGACTGACGCTTGAGTTTTCGCGAGTACGCCGCGAGCATCATGGCGATGAGAGACAGGTAAATAATGAACTGAAAGATGAGCGTCGTAGACCTGACGTAATACCATCGCTGCCAAAAGTAAAAGTACGATCCGATAGAAATAAGTTTGGCTTCCCCGCTTTGGAGATAAAAGGGGGTCAAAAAAAGCAAGCCCAGGCCGAACGGGATGAAGTGTAAAAGGTCTTTCTTACCGGACCCTGATCTTCCTGTGATAAGCGTTCTAATATAGAGAAAAAGCAGGGGCGCGCCGAGAAAGTAGAAGGGATCTTGAATCTTGATCAGGTGCGGGTATAGAAAAATTAACGGCTCTGAGGCCAGAGTCGCTCCACCGACGCTGATGGCAAGCACAATTACAAACGCGGCAAGGAATCGGTTGGCGATTCTATTGCCCCGTTTGACACTGAGCAGCGCCGCAGCCAGGAGAAGAGCCTGAGCGACTCCCAAAAGGTTCAGGGCAGCCAGTAACTTGGCAGAAGTTTCCATCCGGGATTACGAAAATCTCATGAGTAACGGAATTCATTGTAGCTGAAAGGCAGTTCTTGCAACAGAGCCTTGATTATTGCTCTTATTGGAGATGTCTTGTCGTAAGATATGATTCTGATGTGGGCCGCTGTCTAACAAGGGGATGCAGCCGACGCGCAATAAGCGTTCTTCTCATGCGAGGCTTGAGTGTGGCGGTGGCTTGTGCGCGCCGCTCAATTCGGGCGTTAGATGGCTTCCGGTGAAAGTAGGCTTGTCTTACCAAGTAAACTCCGACTAAACTTCTCCTGTGAACTTTGAATGGGATGAAGACAAAAACCAAGAGAATATCCGCAAACATGGCTTTGACTTCGCCGATGCTTGGGAAATCTTTGAAGCTCCCATGCGGACGGCTCTTGATACGAGAGAAGATTATGGCGAAGGTCGTTGGAATGGAATCGGTCTTCTGGGAAACCGGATTGTGGTTTTGGTTTTCACCGAACGCGGCGAAGATACAATACGAATTATCTCTCTGCGAAAGGCACTGAAACATGAGCGAAAGAGATTTGAAGAAGCCCTCAGAGACGGATTGGGCACGCATTGACAGCATGACGGATGAGGAAATTGACACATCGGATATTCCACCATTGGACGATGAGTTTTTTGCTAGGGCGCAATGGCGGATGCCAAAGAGAAAAACCGCCGTCACCTTAAGCGTTGACGACGATGTGCTGAAATGGTTTGAAGCACAGGGGGCGGAGTTCCAACAGCGGATCAATGCGGCATTACGAATCTACGCAGAGGCGCATCAAGAATAGAATCTCTCAAAATACACGCGCCATCTAACAACCCATCTGAGGCCTTCGAGTCAAGAGTTTTTTGATTTTTTACGACGGATTGTTAGCCGCATAGGTCAGCAGCGATGACCCCTTCTTCCGTAAGCTTTCCAGATATGTGACCTCATTGTACGGCGTGTTGCTCTGCCAGCATTTCCAGATAATTCGTATCCATTTGAAGGCCAGCGCTCTGACGGCTGCTTGATGACTCTTGCCACGCGCTCGTTGGGCTGAGTAGTAAGCCCGTGCCCAGAACGAATGCTTGATCGATTCGCCCGCGTACTCAACGAAAGATTGGCGGAAGAATTTCGGGCAGAAATATCGCCATCTGATCCACTCCGACTTTCCACTGCGTTCGATGACTGGTGCAATGCCGGAGAAGCACAAGAGTTCATCGACCGTGGCCCACCGCTCTCTGTTCGTTCCCATCATGGCCAGCAGTCTGGAACTGTAGACGGCCCCGGCGCCTGGCAGCGAATCGAAGAGGTGGTAATCCTGATGTGAGTGGCAGAGCGCTTCGATCTCGTGGTCAAATTCACGGATGGCGTCGAGTGTCGTCTTCATCTGTGCCGCCAGTGCTTTGATCATCAAGATAGATGAGTTGATCACGGCACGGTCAGTTGTGAGCGGCACTGCTTCTTTGATCGAAGCAATCCGTCTCTCAAGTGTTTCTTTACGAACCGAGTTATGCTCGTGGAAGAATTTCTCAAGGGTTGCTCTTTTAACTTTCTTGACCGACTCTAATGTCGGCCAGCGCAACAAGAAATCGCAGACCAGGGTGGTGCGAATATCATCAAACCATGATAAAACCTGAGGAAAGTAGGCCTTCACGAGCGCCGTCAGGCGGTTGCTAATCCGTGTCCGGTCATTAATCAAGCGACGACGGTATTCGACCAAGTATTGCAAGGTGCGAGTCTTCTCATCATCGGGCAGCCACGGCTTGAGCCGCTCGCGATGATGAATCAATAACTCGACCAGGTACTCAGCATCCTGCGGATCATCTTTGGCCCGGCTGGGAGAGAATGCCTCACGATATTTGGCGAGCGTCGTTGGGTTGATGGGATAGAGGACAAGAAAGTCGTACTTCAACAGCGCATAGATCAGTGGTCCACGAGACTGCTCCAAACAGAGAGCAATCTTCTGACCGGCAAAGCGAGCCCTTAATTGAGTGGCCCACTCGTCAAGCGCCTCTGGGGTGTGATTGATGATGAGGGACTCTCTCTTACCAGTAGCGAGATCACTCAGACAGACATCATGCTTTGAGTCTGACCAGTCCATACCGACGACAGCCGCGAAGTGTTCCATAAACCTCTCCTATATATAAGGTGTCAAGATCATTGGTCATCCGGAACATGCGTGCTTTAGCTCTGCGAAGTAGTTATAGTAGAGTTGTCGAGCTGGACAACATCATCTGAGTATTCGTTGACGAGCGAAAGCCCACGTGGGTGTGCGAAGCGGTTGTTATAAGCGTTGGAGAGCGCTGATCATTCAAGATTCGTCACACCCACGTGCATGTTCCACGTTCCTCTCCAAAGCTAAGACTTGAGTCAAGCTCTTGTCTAAGGCAGATAAGAGGAAAATGAACGTGGAACACCTATAACTCATTCAACCCGACGCCTCGATAGAATGCCTTTCATGCTCGTCTTTGAAAATCGTGTAGAATGCTGCTCACATCGATGAAAGGCAGGCTGATTCCGCTCCGGTCGAATGACTTTATGCCGTTCCGGGAGAATAGTCGCTCACCCCGTTTATAGCCAGCATTTTGCTTTTGCCGTTTTGCACAATACCGGTAATATATTTTTACAATTTATTTTTCCAGGCGGGTTTAATGAGGCTTTCTCTGGCTTTTACGGCAAATACAAATTGAATCTATAACTGTGTATATGTGTTTGGCATTTCTGCTCTATGTTTTTGTTCGACACCTGCGGGGTCGGGTTTCTCTATAATATGTTTCTATAAATAGCCAACTCCTACGGAGTTGTATGTTCATCTGCAATCTTAATTGCCTCACTGATGATCTCCAATCCTTCATCTATTTGTTTCTTAGTCACACAAAGCGGGGGCGCGATAAAAATATAGCTCCATCTTACAAATGTGTACATGCCCAGGTCTTTGATCTTTGCCGCTACTTTATTCATTACCGTCATTTCATCCGGCTTCGCATTGAAAGGTGCCATGGGTTCTTTAATCGCTCTGTTCTTCACCAATTCAAGGCAGCCAAGCAAACCTGTATTTCTCCAATCGCCAATGCTTGGATGTTTTTGTTTTAATAATTCTACCTGGGCATCCACATATTTACCCATCGTGGCAGCATTGGCAATTAGATTCTCATCTTCGTATATCTTCAGCATTTCTAAGGCAGCGGCGCAGCTAACGGGATGGGCAGAGTAGGTGAGTCCTAATGCAAGCATGGTATCATCATACTTTGAAGCGATCTTATCCGACACCATTAAGCAACCAAAAGGTAAATATCCGGAAGTAAGACCTTTTGCCATAGCGATCATATCCGGAACGATACCGTGATTTTCGAAACCAAACCATTTACCTGTACGACCAAAGCCACTCATCACTTCGTCCATTATCAGCAGTATCCTATGCATATCACATATTTCTCTGACTTGTTTTAAATAACCAACAGGATACTTTAAACAACCTGATGAACCTGATTCACCTTCTAACAAAATAGCGGCAATATTGCCAGAGCCTTCATAAGCAATAACCCGTTCAAGTTGTGCAACACATTCTTTCAATAAATTTTCTTCACCGTATTCCCAACGATATAAATATGGCAAATCAAAATGAACAAAATTCGGCGCCTGTTGGGAATCTACAGGAATCTTACGGGGATCACCACTTACTGTCATCGCGCCGCTAGAAGAACCGTGATATGACTGATAACGGCTGAGTATTTTATGCCGTCCTGTATATAACCTTGCCAGCTTAATAGCATTTTCAATAGAACTAGCACCGCACAAAGTAAAGAATGCTTTATTCAGATCGCCGGGACATATCTCCGCTAATTTTTTTCCCAGTTCACCGCGAACTTTGGTAACACAGGATGGAGTCACATAGCACACTTCCTGCATTTGTTTGACCACTGCTTCAGTCACCCGTTGATTGCCATGACCGATATTTACATTCATCAACCCTGATGAAAAATCAAGATAACGCCTGCCATCGTAATCATACAGATAAACTCCTTCGCCGTATTTCACGGCGATAGGATTTATCCCCTTTTGTTTACTCCAGGAAAATAAAGTGTAATCAAGATTATCCCGGATGATTTGCCCCCCCGCCCCTAAAGTGGGGATTGGAAGCCTTCCGATTTGTGAAATTGTTTTTGGTTTAGTCATTTGTAAATTTTATGTTACCAGCTTTGAGTTTGAACTTGAACCTTTCCGCTCGTTGAAAATTTTGAAGCTGTGTAGGACTTCCCGAATATGCTGATTTGTTCAGTATCAGAATATGTAACATCGTCAGCCGCGAATCTAAGGTTTTCGAGTGATTTATAGTCAGCGCCCCTTTGCGAAAAGGCACGGAACTCCGCGCGCGATTTCCCAGCCACAGGTTGGATCACTATAAAGACTGACAAAAAGGCTACTTTCATTTTTCTTCATAATCAAGTTCCGTTATATAACGGCATAACGCCCGAATCAAACCGCCGCGAGCGAGCAGCCTTCAATCTACATCGGAAGGAAGACTGATGACAGCCATGCTATCAAGCGGTCGGGTTGAATGAGTTGTTAGGCGCGGATAAATAATAATTATTTTGGTAAGTGATCAGCAGATTTCCCTCTTGGTATCGATAAACTTTTCCAAGTATCAGATTTCAATTGTTTAGAAATATAAACAATCTGACCTATGTGATTGGCGTAATGAGATATTTGTCTGTTTATTGCTTTTATTACAGAATGAGCCTCTCCTCTTATATAAACTGTTTTGTTCAGATCCTCTTCTCTTAAATTTGATAATGTCTTAAAAAGGCAGACCCATCCTCTCTCCCATTTGGTCATTAAAGTTTCCACTGAATCAATATCATCTATAAATTCATTGTCTCGGTTTCTATTTGGTTTTTCACCATCCGTTGCCAAAAAATCGGACCACCTGGAAATCATATTACCGCTGAGATGCTTTATAATTATGGCTATACTGTTTGATTCCTGATCTGGTTGCCAATGATAATTATTTGGCTCTAATTGTGCCATAGCTTTTTCAGCTAATTTTTTCAATTTCATAAATTCTTCTGTAGCATTTGACAAATACTCTTTTCCAATACTTTCTTCCATTTCCATTCTTCCTTTGCTTTTATTTCACTTCCTATTTCACTTCATTATCGGCTAACTTTCGAGTAACCGCGCCCAACGCCCGAATAAACCCGCGCCGAGCGAACAGCATTCTACCTGATTTGTACAGACAACGATGAAAGGCACGCTATCGAGGCGTCGGCTGCAATGAGTTGTTCGGCGGCACTTGAAAGAAACACATCACCTTAACGCCCTCTTAGCCTTTGATTCTCCAAGGAAGCCAGCGAGCTACAGCCTGACAATACTTCTCATAAGACTCTCCAAACTTCTGCCTCAATATTGGCTCTTCGTAAAGAACAACGAAGAGATAGAAGAAGATGAATACTACGGCTGTATATCCAAATAATCTCTGCGATTCAAATAACAATGCCTCACCCAATAGAATTGATAGAACACCGACGTACATCGGGTTCCTCACATAGCGATAGAGTCCCCGCACCACAAGTTCTTTTGGCGGATCAATCGGAGCCGGTGTCCCCCTGCCAGCAAATGTAAAATCCCAAGCACACCAAAAGTAAATTGCCGCACCAAGCAGGATAGGAATCGCTCCAAAGTACCGAAGGACACCAATCCGCATAGGTGGCGGGGCAGACCGTGAGTTCAGTAACCAGTACGGAACTATGACCGTCACAGTACCGGGCACAATGAACGTAAAAATGATCGTCTTGATCAGAACCATTATTACGCCTCCGAAAAGCCGCCGAACTATAAGTAGATTGCTACCGGCATTATGCCCGTATTGCCATAAATTACCGACTACGGCCTGATCACCCGCATAAAGG
>JANOGZ010001326.1:0-1928 GCA_031406255.1 Pyrinomonadaceae bacterium
TGCAAGAGGCGTAGTGGCAGCACAGTCACGGTTAATGCGTAGTCAAAATCACTTCTATAGAGAACATTTACAAAGAACTTTGATATAAGGTTCTCGGAGGAGAAACAGATCATGATTGAAGTAGAGGAAATGGCGCCGAACGACGTACATGCGCTTCTTGAGCGTGCCGATTACGGGCATCTCGGTTGCGCGCGTGACAATCGTCCTTACGTTATACCCATCCACTACGCATATCAGGACCCCGACATTTACATCTTCACGACCGAAGGCATGAAGACGGAGTTTATCGCCACGAATCCGGAAGTGTGCTTGCAAGTTGAAGAAGTTGTTGACCCGACTAACTGGAAGAGTGTGATTGCCGCCGGGAAAGCCGAACGCCTCACCGATAAGGAAGAGATGGAACACGCAATGCAATACATTACAAAAGCCAACCCGACACTCGCGCCCGCTCTGAACAAAATGCGGATTGACCCGCGGGGACGCGCCAGCACCGTTACGCTTTACCGCATTCGTCCAGACATGATCAGCGGACGCAAAACGCGCGGAGTTGGAGATACTCAGCCTCCACTAAAAGATAGATGAGGTGCGCGAGATGAAGTGGACGGAGCTGGTTACGATGCAGCAGGAGCAGATAGGATTACTGACTCAGTTAATGAAAAAGCGTGGAGTTGTCGCCGGTAATCATTCGGTTTCTATCAAGTAGGGAAACGCAGGAATGGCAAACGTACTTATATTAGGCGGCGGCTTCGGCGGGGTGATCGCCGCCGAAGAATTGGCGAAGACGCTTGCGCCGGAGCATCAGATCACGCTCGTCGCGCGCTCCGACCGTTTCATCTTCTATCCGTCGCTCGTCCGGCTCGCGTTCGGACGTTGCGGACTTGAAGATATCTCGTTCGACTTACGCGAAGCGATGCTCTCGCGGCGCGTGCGCTTCATCAAAGCGGAAGTCGCGCGTGTTTGTCCGTACAGCCGACAAGTCACGCTCGCGCACGGCGAAGTGACGGGCGAAATCCCGTATGACTACCTCATCTACGCGCTAGGTCGGCGGCTCGCTACGGAGCGCGTTCCCGGCTTCTTCGAGCACGCGCATCACCTGTTGACTGTTGATGCGGCGATGCGTTTCGGCGAAGCAGCGAGGAATTTCCGCGAGGGGCACGCTGTGATCGGCAGTTGTCTTGATTCGCGATTGTCAGTCCCGGTGTACGAAACGGCATTCGCGCTTGCGGGCAAGCACGAAGCGGAAGGCTTGCGCGATCGCGCGCGAATCCAGATTGTCAGCCCTCATGCGCTCGGTGATGAACTCGGCGGCGGAGCCGTCGGAGACAAGTTGCGCGAAGCGCTCGACCGCTACCAGATTGAGTTCGTGCCGAACTTCACGGTGCAGCGCGTGACAAATACAGAAGTGCAGGGAAGCGGCGACGCCCGGCTCGCTTACGATTTGTTGATGCTCGTCCCGCCGTTCGCTGGCACGAGCGCGGCTTTCGGCGCGGGGATCACCGACCCTGAAGGTTACGTCCGTGTTGACCGTACTTGCGCCGTGCGCGATGTGGAGAGGATGTACGCCGTCGGCGACTCGGTGAATTTTGAGGGCGCGAAGATGGGACACATGGCGGTGTTGCAGGCCGAGACGGCGGCGGCGAACGTTGCCGCACAGATTGAAGGGCGTGAGCCGGTGACGGAGTACCGCCACGAAATGCAACTCGTCATAGATCTCAACGGTGATTCTGTTTACCTGCATCAAGAACTGTGGTCGGACGATCCGGGAACGCTTAAACAAGGACGCTTCTGGAGTTGGGCGAAGCGCGCGCACGAGATCTATTGGCAGGCGCAACGAGCGTGAGCTTGTGGAAAATAATCACGCCGACAATTGGAGTGAACACGACGATGATGACGCACATGAAGGAAGAGGAAGCGCGCGCATTGCTCCA
>JANOGZ010001331.1:0-12845 GCA_031406255.1 Pyrinomonadaceae bacterium
GCGGGGGCGGGGCCGGCTTGGGGCCGGCTTCGCCTTGGTTGATCCGCCGGAGCAAGGTGTCGGGGCTCGTGCTCATGCCCAGCTGCAGCGCCGCCCGCGCCCCGGCTTCACCGCCGATGATAAAACCGATGAGCTGCAAGGCGTCGTTGAGCCGCGCGGTCTTTCGCGCATAGCGCGCGACGACCTGTGGCAGGCGCTCACAGAAGATGTATTGCGGGCAGAGGTCATGGGTACAGCGGAAGCGGCGCGTATGTAATCGGAGGCGCACCGCGATGCCGTGCCACGGGAGGTCGGCGACCGTGCGCGTGTAGCGGCTGTGAACGCGGGCCGAAGCACACTGGCAGCGCGGGCATGCTACACTGGGCTGCACCGCCTTCACGACGAGCGTAATCAACTTGGGCGCGGACTTCACGTATTCGAGTCTGAGAGCTACGGGGTCGGCCAAGAGCGTGCTGATGTCCATGCCGCCTTTTACCGCAGCAGTGCGGCATTGCTCAACCCTCAACCCGGCATCATCAAAAGTGCGGGAGTTCCAGGTTATCGTTTAATCCACAATCTCTGCCGGAATGGCACATCAGTCAACCTGAACCCGCATATCCTACGGATATTCTTCCCGCAGTCGCGCGATGAGTTCTACTCGTGGGCCCTCATCCTCACCCGCGCAGACCGGCACGAGCGCCCACGCGGCGACGAGCGGCGCCGGGGCTCTGATCGTCCAGCAGACCGATTGAGACGCCTCTTTCGCGCCGTAATCCTGCGAAGTCCAGCACGGCTCGAAGGTCGGAGACATTTTCAGCCCGATCACCGAAGCGATCAGAAGTCGCGCGCCCGTCATCTTATCGCACACCTCGATGATTGCGTCAGGCCGGGCGCGCGTTTCGAGCCCGGCGTCCGCGTGAAAGCGAAAGCGAAACGTATGCTCACCGGAACCGAGCAGCGCGTCTTCGATCAACCAGTAGCGCTCTCGCTTATCGAACCGCGCCGCGCGGCGATGCGTGATCGGCGCGGACAGACGCCTGTAACCGCTGTGTTCCGCGAGCACAAAATCGCGCTCCCGCGAGGTCTCCCAGCGAAGAACATGCGGGTGCGCCTCATCGCCGATCACGAAAGGCTGCGACGGGTCGGTCGTATTCTGCTCGGTATCGTCAACTTCTACCGTTGAATGGTAAGCGGTGGAGCGAAACAGGCGCCTCTCGCGTAAATCCGCCGTGTAGAGATACGTGCCCGGATCGGTGAGAAAAGCGCGCCCGCAGGCGGAGACTTCGATGCTGAGCGCATCGTTATGACCATGCGCGCCGCGGCCGTCGAGTCCCGCGCCGCTCGCATTGAACAGCAGATACAGATCGCCTTCGCGCATCACGTAGGTGCCCGCATCCTTGAAAGCTATAGAGGATGCCGCGACTTCTTCCCGCCGGAGTTTCTCGTAGGCCGCCAGGCCGTCGGGGCCGAGCATCCACCATAACTCTTCCGGCGGAGTCTCGTGCCCTGCTTTGAAGCGCGGCTCGTTGAAGACCGCCGCGCCGATCGCCAGCACGTAAGCGTGATCGTTGGCCGCGCGTCGCGTCGAAGGGAGCACCTGCCCGCTATCCGTATCTCCGATGAGCGGCGCGCGTCCGTCCGGGCGCAGGTAGGCGCGCACATAATCGAGCATCGCGTAAAGCTTGCGCCAGTATCTTTCGGGAATCTCCACGCGGTTAGCGCGGCACAGGATGAAGGAGTAGAGGAAGAGTTCGAGAACGAAGCGGTGGTAACCCGTCGAGGCTTCCGTGTCCGCGCCGTCATCGAGCGTCTGTTTATCCATCTCCGAGAGTACTTCTCTGAGCGCCCACGCGCGCCACGCGTGCGCCACCCGCAACTCCGGAAGCATCAGGCCGAGCCACAGCAGACCGACGATGTCAGAGAGATAATGATTGCCCGTCGCGATGTATGAGAATTCGAGATGGCGGCGGATGTGCGCGCCGTGCTCATCGAGCATGCCGAGGAGCGCTTGTAACCGCTCCTCGTTTAATTGCGGCGCACGGCGCACGAGTTCAAAAGCCGCCAGCAGATTCATCGCGCGCAGCGCCACTTCCATCGCGCAGGCCCAGTTAGGTCCGCGACCCGTCGGGTTCTGCGCGCGCCAGCTCTCGATTTGCGTGAAAACCTCTTCGGCGAAGCGCTCCTCGCCGGTAATCGCATAGGCGCGGCCGAGCGTGATGAGATGCGCGAGGCGATTCAATTCCCACACGACACGCACGTCAGAGCCGTCGCCGCGCAGGAGCGTGATGTCGGCGTGGTAGAGCAGCGGCCAGCGTGCGCCCGAGACGGGATCGCGCAGCCAATCAATCTCCGCCCCAAAATCCCGCACGCCGTAGCCGAGCAGCGGCCAGCGGTGCGCCTCAACGATCTCGCGCGCACGCTCCAGCAGTCGCGCCGTCGCGACGGCGAAATGCTCGTGCGGCAAACGGGCCGAAACGTCTATGTCGAAGCCCGAAAAGAACTTCGGATCTTCGCGCGTGCGGAAATGATCGAGCAGCCATGCCGCGGACTTACCAGCCAACTCCGGGCGCAAACGCGCCGCCACATCGCCGTCCGTGCTCTTTCTTCGAGTGAGCAGGGCGCGTTCGCGGCGGCGCACAAGCGCGGCGCGGCTGCGCCTGCCTGTTTCGAGAAGCGCCGCGCGCGCGCCGACCCGGCCGCGCAGCGCGCGTTTAATCTTGCGGGCGATACTCATCAGAGAAGTAAGATGAACGCGAAGGGCGTCAAAGCTGCACAGACCGGCGGCTCGCTGTTAGCGTTCATCATTTTTTTGATCGCTGATAATTCACGAGTTCGTCGAGAATGCGGTCGGCGGCGCGGCCATCCCATAACGGAGGGACGCGTGCGGAACCGGGAGAGAGAGCGCGCGGGCGGTCGAGGGCGGCAAAGGCTTCGCGCGTGATCTTCTCCGCATCGGTGCCGACGAGTATGTTTGTTCCCCAGTCGATGGTGATCGGGCGCTCCGTATTCTCGCGTAGCGTCAGACACGGGATCCCGAGTGCGGTCGTCTCCTCCTGGATCCCGCCTGAATCCGTCAACACGAGCCGGGCGCCGCTATAGAGTCGCAGAAAATCCAGATAACCGAGCGGCTCGATCAGCCGCAACGCCGCGGGCCGCTTTTCGATCTCTTCGGTAAAGCCGAATTCTGCGAGCGCCTTTTGTGTGCGCGGATGAACGGGGAAGATCACCGGCACACGCTCGGCGATCGAGGCAAGCGCGGCGAGCAGGCGCGCGAGCGTCGCCCGATCATCAACATTCGACGGCCGATGCAGCGTCAGGACCGCGTAGTCTGTGCCGTCGCTCAGTCCCAGACGCTCGCGCACGGTCGAGGATTCGGCGCGCTTGAGGTGCGCGTCGAGCGAGTCGATCATCACGTTACCGACCAGGCGGATCCGCTCCGACGCGATGCCCTCGGCGCGCAGGTTGATGTCGGCGTCCGCCGAGGGTGTCAGCAGCAGATCGGCGATCTGATCTGTCAGCAGGCGGTTGATTTCCTCCGGCATCGTGCGGTCGCGGCTGCGCAGGCCCGCTTCGACGTGGGCCACCGGCACGCCCAACTTCGCGCACACGAGCGCGCACGCGAGTGTGGAATTGACATCGCCGACGACGAGCACCCAGTCCGGTCGCTCCCTGAGCACGACCGGCTCGAAGTGCTGCATCACCGCCGCCGTCTGCGCGGCATGTGTTCCCGAGCCGACGCCGAGATAAACGTCGGGTTCAGGCAAGCCCAGATCGCGGAAGAAGGCGTCTGACATCTGCGCGTCATAGTGCTGCCCTGTATGGACAACGAGCGGCGCAAACTCGCGCTTGCGCCGCTTCATCGCTTCGACAATAGGCGCGACCTTCATAAAATTAGGCCGCGCGCCGACCACATTGATGACCTTAAGCATTAAAGAAGCAATCAGCAATCAGCAATCACCCGTCATCGATCCGTTTTAACTGATCGCTGACGGCTGATTGCTGATTGCTTATAGGCGTATGATGCGAGCGCTACTGGCGCGCCGCATATCTCCACTGAGCGCGTTGCGCGTATCAACGATGAGCGAGGCCAGTTCCGTGACGCGACGGTAATCCACGGCTGTGTGATCCGTCACGATCACGACGCAATCGGCGGCGCGCAGTTCTTCATCCGTGAAGCCGACCGATTGCAGCGGCGCGTTGTTCTCGCTCTGCGTGTGCGCATCGTCAAACCTGATCTCTCTGACAAACGGGTCGTGATAACGCACCTCCGCCCCTTTGACCCGCAGGCGGTCAATGATCGAGAGCGCCGGGCTTTCGCGCACATCGTCAATATCCTTTTTATAAGCCACGCCCAGCATCAAGATGCGCGCGCCCCTCACGGCTTTTCGCTCATCATTCAGGCCATCACTGACCAGCGTCACGACGTGTTCGGGCATGCGCGAATTTACTTCTTCGGCGAGCCCGATAAAGCGCGAATCGAAGCCGTGCTGCCGGGCTTTCCAGGAGAGATAATGCGGGTCGAGCGGAATACAGTGTCCACCTATGCCAGGACCGGGATAAAAGGGCATAAACCCGAAGGGCTTGGTCGCCGCCGCGCGGATCACCTCCCACGTATCAATGTTCAGGGCGTAACAGAGGCGGGCCATCTCGTTCGCCATCCCGATATTGACGGCGCGAAAAGTGTTTTCGAGCAGCTTCGCCGCTTCGGCGACTCGCGCCGAAGTGACCGGGTGCACATTGTTGACGATCTGCCCGTAGAGCGCGGCCGCGGCTTCCGTCGAATCATCGGTGCAGCCACCGACGACCTTCGGGATATTGTGCGTTTGAAACTGCGTATTGCCCGGATCGACACGTTCCGGTGAAAAGGCGAGCAGGAAATCCGTATCGAGCTTGAGCCCCGTCTCCTCGAACATCGGCAGCAGCACTTCATCGGTCGTCCCCGGATAGGTCGTCGATTCGAGAATAACGAGCTGGCCGCGGCGCAGGTGTTTCTGTATCTCTCCGGCGGCCGCGAGGATATATGAAATGTCCGGCTCTTTGGTCTTGCGGAGCGGCGTCGGCACGCAGATGATGATGCAATCGCACGCGCCCAGTTCGTCAAAATTCGTCGTCGCGCGGAGCCGTCCGGCTCCGACCAGTTCCTTGACGACGGACGAATTAATGTCGCCGATATAGGATCCTCCGGCGTTGATTCGCTCCGCCTTAGCCGTATCCACTTCAAAGCCGGTGGTCGTAAAGCCCTTCCGGGCAAACTCGGCGGCCAGTGGCAGGCCGACGTAACCGAGCCCGATCACGCCGATGCGCGCTTTCTTGCTTAGTATCGAACTCTTGATCACTTCGTTGGTCATAAGTAATTATTTAGGGCTTAAACTCAAGATCGAACATGGAAGGAAAGACACCGGGGGGCCGAGACTCTCAAGTGATCAAGACTATGAGAGCATCAGGCCTACTGTCAAGCTGGCGATGGCTTCCCGTGGTATTTATCTCCGGTCGGAATCTTGACAGCCGGCGACCCCTCGGCTCAACATACGCGCCCGTTCGAACAATCAGCTACGGCCGTCCGACAAGAGCGAGGAACTCATGAAGCCGGAAGAAAAAGCGCGCACGCCGGAGCATCTCCAGCGCCAGTTGAATCTGCTCGACGCCACGATGATCGTCGTCGGCTCGATGATCGGTTCCGGCATCTTTATCACTTCGGCCGAATCCGCGAGGCTCGTCGGCGCGCCCGGCTGGCTGCTCGCCGCGTGGGCGCTCGCCGGTCTGCTGACGATCACCGGCGCGCTCTGTTGCGCTGAACTGGCGGCGATGATGCCGCGCGCCGGAGGTCAATATGTCTTCCTGCGCGAAGCCTACGGCCCGGCCACCGGTTTTCTCTTCGGCTGGTCGCTGCTGCTCGTCATTCAGACGGGCACGATCGCCGCGGTCGCGATCGCTTTCGCTAACTTTATGGGCGTCCTTACGGATAAGATTTCGGCCACCAGTTACCTGATCGAGCCCGTCGTCTGGGGCCGCTACGCCATCAGCCTTTCGACGCAGCAACTCGTCGCCGTACTCGTCATCCTGCTGCTGACGCTCACGAACACGCGCGGTCTCGAAACGGGCAAGCTCGTCCAGAACACTTTTACTTTCACCAAGACCGCGGCGCTCTTCGGCCTGATCGTCCTCGGCCTCGCGCTCGGGTGGAACGAAGGAAGCGCGGCCTTCACTTCCTCGTGGTGGGATTCTTCGGCGAACGGCTGGAATCCGCAGGTCGCGCAGCCGGGTCTCGAGGTCGCCGGCGCGCTCGCGCTCGTGATGCTGCTCGGAAGTGCCATGGTCGGGCCGCTCTTCGCGCAGTCGGCCTGGAATAACGTCACCTTTACGGGCAGCGAGATTCGTGATCCGGGTCGTAATCTGCCGCGCGCGCTGCTGGTGGGCTGCTCGATCGTCGTCGCGCTCTACCTTCTCGCCAATCTCGTCTATGTCACGACACTGCCGCTCGCCGCGATCCAGAACGCGCCGCAGGGGCGCGTCGCGACCGCGACGATGCAGGCCATCTTCGGCGCTCCCGGCACCATTCTGATGGCCATCGCGATTATGATTTCAACCTTCGGTTGTAACAACGGATTGATTCTCGCCGGAGCGCGCGTCTACTACGCGATGGCGCGCGACCGCCTGTTTTTCGAGCGTTTCGCAAGCGTCAACCGACGGCATGTCCCGGCCGTCGCGCTGCTCACGCAGGGCGTCTGGGCGGCGCTGCTCACGCTGCCGCGCACGGTGACGACCGATCCGCGAACCGGAGTAATCGCCTACGGCAACGTCTACACGCAACTCCTCCAATACATCATCTCGGCGGATCTGATCTTCTATGCGCTGATGGTCGGAGCCGTGATTCGTCTGCGCCGCCTGCAGCCTCACGCGACGCGTCCCTACCGCACCCTCGGCTACCCGGTCGTGCCGCTCATTTATATCCTGCTGGCAGTTCTGCTGGTGCTCGATCTCGCGTACCTCGCGCCCGCGATATCCGGCATCGGCTACCTGCTCGTACTGACGGGCATCCCCGTCTATTTCATCTGGCGCCGGCGCGCCGCGCCGCGTCCGGCGTTCGATACGCCAGCGCCAGCAAACGTGGATGAGTGAAACCACAGGTCGGCCGGGCCGAGGTTTTATTTAACCCATTCGTCGGCCACTTCCGTCTCCACCTTCACGGGCACGCGCGTCACGTATTCCTCCCCGGCCGCGCACATCGCTTCCTCGACCGTCTTGGCGATCTCCCGGGCCTGAGCCGCATCAGCCTCGACGACGATCTCATCATGGACGATATTGACGATGCACGCCGACGTGTCGCGCAGCTTGTCGTGCAGCAGCCGCAACGCGCGCTTGAGAATGTCAGCCGATGATCCTTGGATCGGCGTATTTTTGCCGTTGCGCTGCGCGAGCGAGGCGGCCTGTTTGTCTTCGGGATCGAAATTAAAACGCGCCAGACGATTTGAGAGGGTACGGGCGGTGCGATCGCGGATGGCGCGGCGCGCGGCCTCGCGCAGCCACGCGTCGAGCGCGCGGTAGGTGGCGAAGTAGCGCCGCAGGATATCTTCCGCTTCGGTGAGCGAAAGGCCGGTCATCATCGAGAAACGCTGCGCGCCGATGCCGTAGACCACTCCGAAGTTTAGACGCTTGGCGAAATCGCGCTGCTCTTTTGTGACCTGATCGAGCGGCACGCTGAAGACCTGCGCGGCGGTCACGCGGTGCAGGTCCGCCCCGGAATTGAAAGCCTCGATGAAACCCGGGTCTTCCGTGACGTGCGCGAGGATGCGCAGCTCGATCTGTGAATAATCGGCAATCACCAGCTTTCTTCCGTCGGGGGCGCGGAAGCAGCGCCGGTACTCGAAGGCGTGCGGCACCTGCTGAATGTTGGGTTGGTTGCAGTTATGAACGACGATGCCGTTAGCAATGAACTGAGGCACCTCTTCGACGGTAATATCATACACCGGCTTGATCGCATCCTTTTCGATAGATGCAATCTCGACTGCCCTTAACTGTTTATCGAGATAATCCCTGACAGGCTGTAAGCTGGGCAACGGGCCGTAGCGCTCGATCAGCCATTCGGCGGTCTGATCCCTCACGAAACGTCTTTTATATTGGGTGGCGAACTCTTGCACACCCCGGCCAGTGCTATCGACCAGGCCGGCTCCGGCCGCTTCTCTGTATAAATCCGGGCCATTAATAATGAACGGCGTCACTACTCCATCTCGTTGATCCGGAGTGAAATTAAACCGGCTATTTTTTCTTGACGAGATGAAGCCAATACGGCTCATGAATTTGTTGAGGTTATTCTTCCCATGAACTGCCAACTCGAATCTCGTGGAGCCGGCAAAACCGCTTGAATCGAATTTTTCCTTAATCTGGGAATAGACGCCGAGATTGGAGAGCATCAGCTGCGCTTGTCTCAACAAATTACGGTTGACGCTGCAAAGATTAACGACCTGAGAGCCTCTATGACCGTCGCCCTCGAAGAGTCCGCGAAGCAACGCCGCATGGTAAATAGAGGGAGCGCTCAGCACCACCTCAGGAACGCTCTTTGTATGAGCATTTCCCGCCAGCCCCGCTTCGGATAAAAACTCTGCTACTTTCGTTGATGCGAGACAGAGAAGGCGACAGGACCGCGACTTCGTTTCGACGAAAGGCACGCCGAATAGCTTTCGCCCATATTCGATCACCTTTTCGATTAAATCCGGGTCTTGATAGCCGCAGGCGATGTAGATGCGGTCATACTCTGCCGGATCGCCCTCTTTCAAGAGGCGCCGCCGGGCGGGGCGCACGTGCCTTTTGCCGAGAAATCCATCGGCGAGAATGAGCCCCATCAACTCGCAAAGCTCGACCGACAAAGCACGGGGTAGATCGACGTCTTTACGGTGATTTACGTGATCGGTGTGGATGTTAAGCGTGGGCGAGTATGAAAGTCCATGACATTCATCAGCCTTGAGCGAGATGAAGAGACTGTCGCCCACTGTCAGCTCATCCAATCGTTTCCATGAGTTGGCTTGTCCGGTGAGGAAGCGATGGTCAGCGGTGGCCCTGATCTCACGTCCGTCTCTGAGTGTGATTTTGTAAACAGTTCGGACCCCGTTCATCCATGCGGCCCGCACGCGCGTTGTTCCATAAGAAGTCTTGACCAAGTCACCTTCGCTGATCGTATCAATCCTTTTGAATCCCTGTGGCGTTGAAACAAGCGTCTCGCCGACGAGGCAGGCCATCCTTCCCGTCGGCGCGCCGATCTGGTGAAAGTTGGCGTGGATGCGCCCCGTCACGGGATTGATGTATCCGTTCTTGGGATCGAGGATGTTCTCGCCGTAGCTGGTGAGGGACTTCTGCACGGTGCGGTATTCGAGGAGTTTGGCGACGACCGGATAATCGGCCGCGAGCGGCTGCAATTTCCAGTTGCGCGTCGAATCCGGCACGGGGACGCCAAGGCGCTTGAGCGCGGCGGTCAGTTGCGTATGCGAGTCGAGGTTAACGTCGACGCGCGCATTGCTGAAGAGCGAGCCCTGCGCGGTGCCTACGGCCAGCATCGCCTGCAGTTCGTCGGCCAGCGTCGCGCGTTTGCGTTCGACGTCGGAGATCTGCTCGCGCCACCGCCCCTGATCCAGATAAAAGCCGGCGAGTTCGAGGCCGGCGACCGGCAGCACGCACTCGAATTCCAGCCGGGCGCATTTCTCCAGCTTGTTCGCGTAAATTTTTTCGACCAGTTTTTCGCGCAAGGGGAGCATTACAGAGGCGTCGCGCGCGGCATACTGCAATTGCGCCTCCGACAACTCTCCGCTCCAATCGCTCAACTGTTCGGCCTTATCGATCGTCTCGTTCAGGTAGCGCGCGGCGACCGCTTCGAGGCTGTGTCGATCATCCGGATCGCCCGCCGAGACAAGCTGGCTGGCGAGCAGCGTATCAAACAAGCCGCCCAGTTCGACGCCGAGATGCCGCTTCACCCACTTCGCATCGAACTTGGCGTTGTGCGCGATCTTCACGGGCCGGGGCGCGGCGAGCAGTTCTCTGAGCGGTCTGAGCGCCTCGCTTTTCTTCAGGTCGCCGTCGGCGAAGCGATCCAGATCAATCAGGAGCACGCCGCTTTCGGTTGCCAGCTGGACGAGCCGCAAACGCCCGGCGTAGGGGTCAAGGTCGGTGGTTTCGGTATCAAAGCCGACCAGATTTTGTTTTGAAAGCTCTTCGACGGCCGTGCGAAGCTCTTCCGCTGTGGTAATCAGTTGGTAATCAGTTGCGACCATCAGTTTCTCGCGCCGACAAGATAAACGACCCTTTCATTACCGGGAACAACCGCCGAATGTTTCGTCCGGGCGGGAAGGAAATCGCGGTCGCCGGCGCGCAGGGTGTACTCTTCGTCACCGACGCACAGCGTCAGCGCGCCGCTCAGTATCCAGTGAGACTGATCCTCGGCGTGCGCGTGCGGCCCGTAGACCGTGCCCGGCTCGTCGCTCCACTGAAAGACGCTGTAGCCTTCAACCTCCATCCGTCGCCGCAACGCTTGCGCGTCCGGCCGTTGCCCTTCGCCCCATCGCTCCACGCGGATGCCTGTTCTCTTCCCCATCATGCGTCACCGAATCGCATCTCTCCAGAGACATGCCTGCCGATCTTCGCGAGGCGCGCTCGGCCTGAACACGTCCGACTCAGGAAATGCCGGCCTCGCCCGTTTTCGCCTCCGCCCTGACGGTTGAGAAAAGAAGCAGCGCGGCGAGCGCGCCGATCGCCGCGCTGACGAGAAAAGCCGTCGCGGCGCCGCGCCAGTTCCACAACGCGCCCATCAGTAGAGATGCGGGGAAGACCGTAATGCTAAACGCCAGATTATACAACCCGTAAGCCGTGCCCCGCTGCTCCGGCCGGACGAGGTCGGCGACCAGCGCCTTCTCCGCGCCTTCTACCAGACCGAAATAAATTCCGTAGATCAGAAAGAGCGTCCACGCCGCGCCGACCGTCGAGATAAAGGCGAACCCCGCGTAGACCGCCGCGTAGAGCAGCCACCCGGAGGCAATCAGCATCCGGCGGCCGAGGCGGTCTGAGAGGTCGCCGCCGATCAGCGAACTAAGAACCTTGCTGACATGCAGCGCTGCCCACAGCAGCGGGATCGTCGCGGCTCCGATGCCGGCCTCGCGCGCACGCAGCAGCAAAAAGGCGTCGGAAG
Source organism: Pyrinomonadaceae bacterium (assembly GCA_031406255.1). Lineage (GTDB taxonomy): Bacteria > Acidobacteriota > Blastocatellia > Pyrinomonadales > Pyrinomonadaceae > JANOGZ01. Next base: position 11,150 of record JANOGZ010001331.1, read on the forward strand.
AATTCGACAGCGTAAAGAGCGCGATGATGGCAAGAAAGCGTTTGAAGTTTCCGTCGAAGCCGCGCAGCGAGAGCCTGGGCAGTTCGCTGATTGCGGTTCGCTGCTCACGCCGCGGCTCGCGCACGAAGAAGGCAGCGACCACCACCGCCGCCAGCGCCGGTAGCGAGGCGAGCAGAAAAATCGTTTTGTAATCGCCGGCCGCCGGCATGTTTTTGTCGCTGGCGATCAGGCTGAGGCAGGCGTATCCGAGCAGTGGCCCGATGACCGCTCCCGCGTGATCCATCGCGCGATGCATGCCGAAGGCCAGTCCGCGCTCTGCGGGAAGCACGGCATCGGCGATCATCGCGTCGCGCGGCGCGCTGCGCACTCCCTTGCCGACGCGATCCGCGAGGCGCAGACCGAGCACCTGCGGCCACGTGGCGGCGAAAGCGAGCAGCGAACGCATCACGCTCGCCAGCGCGTAGCCAAACACGACCAGTCCTTTGCGCCGTCCGCGGCGGTCGCTGAAATAACCGGCGAAGAGTTTGAGCAAGCCTGAGACGGACTCCGCCGCGCCTTCGATCAAACCGATGGCGAAGGGAGAGGCGCCGAGCGTCAGCGCGAGAAAGAGCGGCAGGAACGGATAAATGATCTCGCTCGAAGCATCATTGAGAAGGCTGACGAGGCTGAGGGCGAAGACGTTGCGCGGCAGACGACCATATCGCCGCCAGAGGCCCGTCCGGAGTTCGACGGCGCTCGGTAGCGCCTGAGCGCGCTCGTCAAACGGCGCGGCGGCGTCTTCTGTATCGGTTTTTCCCATGCTTCCAAAGGCGGAATGTGATCAGCGGGCGCGCGGCGTGGGACGCGCGGGTGAGGGCCGCTGCGGTTGCCCGGATTGCAGCGGCGAATAATACCACCAGGCGAGAGCGCCGACGAGCAAAGCCAGCAGGAACAATCCGACAAGCGCGAGGCGAAACGCCAGCCGGAGCGCCCGGCGCACGATCATAAAAAGCAGGCCGAACGCTATGACGCTGACGAAAATGGCGATAAGGATGATCGGGCTCATGCTTGCGGAGTCACGAACAGAATTTAAAAGCGCGCCGGAATTTGATTCGCGTTACCGACTGGTATTACCCGACTCCCCTTTCTTGTAGCTGGCGCGCACCACGGTCTTGATGTTGCCGCGGATATGGAAGTCGCCTTCGATCTCGACGCTTAAGGGATCACACGCACGTATGAAGTCTTCGAGAATAACGTTGATGACGTGCTCGTGGAAAATCTTCACCTGCCGAAACGAATTGATATAAAGCTTGAGGCTTTTCAGTTCGACGCACCGCTCGTGCGGCACATATTCGAGGCGGATGGTCGCAAAGTCCGGAAAATCGGAGAACGGGCACATGGCCGTAAACTCGGGGATTTCAAAATTTATTCGCACCTCGCGCCCGACGAACTCATACGGGAAGGTGTCCAGCGGGTAAAGGTTCATCTCCCCGCGCGGCGTCGAGCGGATATCCAGTTCCTGCTGATTGACGGGCGGGAGGGCGCTTTCAGAAAGCGACATCTCTGCTTACTCCTGATCAAAAAAGTGACGAAACTTCGCCGCTCATGGCTGAAAGACTATTGCTGTCAGCGTTCAAACCAGCCGTGCATAAAAATTTATGGTCTTAATAGTTATGATCTTACCTCCCGTGTGCGTCTGCCAGCAACCAGAGCAACA
>JANOGZ010001344.1:0-8939 GCA_031406255.1 Pyrinomonadaceae bacterium
GCCCCTCAACATCTACACCGCCAGCCTCGCCCCGCTCGGCGCGACGCTCAAAAACATCGACTTCGAGAAGACCGGGCAGGCTTCCATGCAGGCGGCGCAGGTCGTGCACTGCCAGAGCGGGACGGGCGCCGTGGCGGGCACCGCGCCGATGATTGCGGATTGCGGATTGCGGATTGCGGATTGATCTGTATTTGAAGAGCCGTTTTGACCGTCCGCGTTCTGTGCCGCTGAAGATTGCGCGTGATCTGTATCTTCTTTATTCCGCAATCCGAAATCCGAAATCCGCATTTGGGAGTGCATCAGGTCGCGCAGCCCGATAATGATGTCGCGCGGCGAGAGCTCTTTGCCGACGGTGTGGGCGGGGCAGACGGCGGTACAGCGCCCGCATTCGGTGCAGGCATCAAGATCGAGCAGGTCTTTCCAGGTAAAATTCTTGAGCGAATTGACGCCAAAGCTTTCGGTCTTCTCGAAGTCGATGTTTTTGAGCGTCGCGCCGAGCGGGGCGAGGCTGGCGGTGTAGATGTTGAGGGGCGCGGTGATGATGTGCATCATCTTCGTGTAGGGCAGCCACGCGATGAAGCCGAAACTCACGGCGAGGTGAAACCACCACGTCCCGCGGTGCGCCCACTCCATTGCCTCGACGCTCATCAGCGGGCGTGAAGCGCGGGCGACCAGGTTGCCGAACGGCGACCACGCGCCCCACGGATCACCTGTCGCCGCGATGCGCCAGCCTTCGATCAGGAATCCCTGCAGGCACATCAGGAAGATGACCGCGAGGATCAGCGCCGCTTCGTCCGTGTAAACCAGTTTCGGCGGACGTTTGATGTAGCGGCGCGCGGCGGCCATCCCCGTGCCGACCATCACGAGCGCGCCGAAGATGTCGACGACGAGCGACTGGAAGTAGAGATAAAAGCGCCCGCGCATGATCGTGGTGCCGAAGTCCGCGTCGAGCGCCACGACGGTCGTCGCGATCGTCAGGACGACGAAGCCGTAACTGATGAATTGATGGTAGAGTCCGGCGTAACGGTGGCGCGCCGTGCGCTGCTGCGCGAGCGCGTGCCTGACCACCAACTTGACACGCTCCGCCGGACGATCAAAGCGCGCGGCCGGCAGACCGCGCCGCCACCGGCTGAGATGACGGTAGACGCCGTAGCCGGCTACGCCCGCCGTCGGCAGCAGCAGGGCGTACATCACCCAGATGTGGGAGATGTTCCAGTAAATCTGGCGGGTGGCTTCGGCGGAGTTCATTTCTGTAAAGCGGCCAGCTTCTCGCGCAGCAGCGGCACGACCTTGCGGTAATCCTCGACGATGCCGAAACGGCAGTGCTTGAAGATCGGCGCGTCCGGGTCGGTATTGATCGCGGCGATGATCTTCGCCTCGGAGATGCCGGCCATGTGCTGGCTCGCGCCCGTGATGGCGACGGCCAGGTACAGGTCCGGCGCGACCTTTTTGCCCGTCTGCCCGACCTGCCACGTCGGCGGCACCCAACCGGCGTCGCACGCCGCGCGTGAGGCGGCCAGCTGCGCCCCCATCAATTCGGCGAGCGGCTTCAACTCGGTATCGAACGGTTCGGGCCCGCCGATGCCGCGCCCGCCCGAGAGGATCACGCGCGCCTCTTCGAGCCGCGCCTCGCCCCCCTCCTCGCGCGTGCGCTCGACGACGCGCGTGCGCGCGTCCGATTGAATGTCCAACGCGGCGCGCGTGATCTCGCCCGCCTCTGAGCGCGCCGGGGCGGGGGCGAACGAGCGCGCGCGCAGCCACACGACCGCGGGTGTGCGCTTCAGTTCGATCACAGCCTGCGCCTTGCCGCCGTAGACCTGGCGGCTGACGCGCAGTGCTTCCCCTTCTGCGCGCACCTCGACACCGTCGCCGGTGGCGCTGCCGCCGAGCCGGTGAGCGAGGCGCGGCGCGATCTCCTGGCTGTAGGTGTCGCCCGCGAGTAGCACGACGCGGGGCGACAGTTCACCGCACAGACGCGCGAGCGCGCTCAGGCACGTCTCCGGCTGGTATTCGGCCAGCTCGGCCTGATCCGCGATGGTGACCGTGTCGGCGATGCGCGCGACCTCGGCGGCGAGCGCGTCCGCCCCGGCGCCGACGAGGAGGGCGCGCAGGCGCCCGCCCAGCTCATCAGCGAGGCGCCGCCCGGCGCCCGTGAGTCCCTGCGCGGCCTTGTCGAAACCGGTGGAGGCGAAAAGAGAGATGACGACGTCGTTCATGAATTGGGGCGCAGAAACCCGACCGTCTGCGAGCGGTTAGCATTAAGAGGCCGGGGCCCACAGATGGCGGCCCCGTCGGCTTCGCACTGATTGACTTACAGCGCGCCCGTCACCTCGACGATGCGCTTGGCGAAGGATTCAACTTTTTCATCCAGCGTGTCGCCGGAGACGAACTCACAGCGCGTCTCCTTCTGCGGGATGAACAGCTCAGCGACCTCGTAGTAGGTATTCCCGGCGCGCGCTTCGTCCGCCCTGATGCCGAGATCGTCGAGCGTCCACGTGGTCAGCGGCTGGCGATACGACAACATCACGTCGCGCACTTTCGGGATACGCGGAACGTTGTGTTCGTCGTTGGTGATGGTGACGACGACGGGCGGCTCGGCTTCGAGCACTTCCCAGCCGGTATCCGTCTGCCGCTTGAGCCGCAGCTTGCCGGAGGCCTCCTCTATCCGGTCAACGAAAGAGACGCAGGGCAGCCCCAGTTCCTCTGCGATCAGCCCGCCCGTCTGCCCCGCGCCCCAGTCGCCCGCCTCGCGCCCGACCATAATCAGATCGAATGTGCCGAGCTTGGCGATCGCGGCGACGAGCACGCGCGCCGCGGTGAGCGGGTCAGGGTTCGCGTTGCCATCGTTGACGACCAGCGCGGCGGCGTCGGCCTTCATCGCCAGCGCCTTGCGCAGAGAGTCTTCCGCGGAAGGCTGGCCGTAGGAAAGCACCGTGATCTTCGCACCGCCGGCGCGTTCACGAAGCTGCAACGCCGTTTCGAGCGCGTTCTCACAGAAGATGTTGGTGACGAGGTTGGCCGCGCCGCGCTCCGCCTCGCGCCTGACCTGGTCAACGCGGAAGTCGCGCGCCGGTATTTCCGGATCGAGAATCTGTTTGAGACAAACGAGGATGTTCATGAGCAAGTACCGCTGCCGGATGTGAAACTGGATTTGAGACGGAAAACTTTCGCGCACGTTTGAGGCGTTCAGCGCGGGCGACGATAAGCCTCACACGGGCACGCGCACCGAGGGCCCGGCGCTTCAGTCTTTAACAATCTGCAAACCTCGCTGGGCCGCACGCGTTTCGGGGCGCAACAGGCCGTGAAAGGCGATCTTGACGATCTCTTCCGCCACCTGTTCTGCTGTGAGAGTGCCGTCCTGCCTGAACCAGCGCGACAGCCACAGGATCATGCCGAGCAGGCTGAAAGCCGCGGCGGTCGTGTCCACGTCGTGCAGCTTCCCTTCAGCCTTGAGCTGATTAAGGGTGTCTCGCAGAAAATCGACGTACGCGCGCTTACGTTGCGTGACTTTTCTATTTTGCGCGGGCGTGAGCGCCGTCATCTCATCAACGATGATGGTGACGGCCCCCTGCCCTCTCGTTACCAACAGCGCGTGATTGATGATCATGCTGCGGAGCCGCGCCCCCACGTCGGGGATCGCCAGCGCCGGGATCACCACCTCACCATGAAGCTCGTCCATACCGAAATTCATGATGTCGAAAAGAAGTTCTTTCTTGCCGCTGATGTAGTGGTAAAGTCCCGCTTTCGTCATGCCAAGCGCGTTGGCGATGTCGTTGACGGAGGTGGCATCATACCCCTTGCTCAAAATGATCTGGGCTGCCGTGCGGTAAATTTCCGCCCGGCGCTCGTTATTCGGAGCCGATTTTTTTTGTGCTTTCATTGCTCTTCAGCGTACCCCTGAGCCGCACGTCAGGCTTGCCCCACAATCGTCGGGATGCTATGTTACCGACCGTCCGGTAGGTGGTTATACATCCGAACGGCGCTCGGCGTCAACGATCGAACGGAGAACAATGAATCCAACTTTTCCGATGAAATCAGATTAACACATTTCGGCCCTGCCTCTGATATAAGACTCCTGCACAAGGCGGGTGAGTCGTGCTGCGGGATTGATCACCATTCTACAAAGAGTCCTGGACATGTCAGCAAAAATCGATGCACTTAAATTTGGTGGCGGCGGTTTCCTGACCGCCGCTGTCACCGCGGACGAGGTGTTCACGCGGGAGGACCTTTCACCCGCGCAGCAGATGTTCGGTCGCATCGCGGAAGATTTCATGCGTACCGAGGTGCTGCCGCGCGAAGAGCAGATTTACGCCAAGGATTGGGCGCTGACGCGCGAGCTGTTGCTGAAGGCTGGCGAGCTCGATCTGCTTCGTGTGGACATCCCCGAAGCTTACGGCGGATTAGGGCTGGACAAGGTGAGTTCGGCCTATGTGGGCGAGCAGATCGGGATCATGCCCTCGTTCGCCGGCTCGCTCGGGGCGCATACCACGATCGGGACGCTGCCCATCGTCTATTTCGGCAACGAAGGGCAGAAAGAGCGTTATCTGCCCCGCCTCGCGAGCGGCGAATGGGTCGCGGCCTACGCGCTGACCGAGCCGGGCTCGGGCTCGGACGCGCTCGCCGCCCGCACCCGGGCCACCCTGAGCCCAGAAGGCACGCACTACATCCTCAACGGTCAGAAGATGTGGATCACCAACGGCGGCTTCGCCGACGTGTTCACCATCTTCGCGAAAGTGGATGGTGAGAAATTCACCGCCTTCATCGTCGAGCGCGAGATGGGCGTGGCGAGCGGCCGGGAGGAGCCGAAACTCGGTCTCGACGGCTCGTCAACGACGGCGCTCAGTCTGGACGGGGTGCGCGTGCCCGTCGAGAACGTTCTCGGCACCGTGGGCGAAGGGCACAAAGTCGCCTTTAACATCCTGAACCTCGGCCGGCTGAAGCTCGGCACACGCAACATCGGCAGCGCCAAGCAGGCCCTGACGCGCGCCGCGCGCTATGCCGTCGAGCGGCGCCAATTCGGGCGGGCCATCGCCGAGTTCGGGATGATCAAGCAGAAACTCGGCGAGATGGCCGTGCGCTGTTACGTCGGCGACGCGATGGTCTATCGCACGCTCGGTGACGTGGATCGGGCGCTCGATTCGGTCGCCGCCGAAGACGCGGCGCGGGTGCTGAAGACCATCGAGGGTTTCGCCGTCGAATGCTCGATCAACAAGGTCTGGACGAGCGAAGCGCTCGCCTTCGTCGTTGATGAGGCGCTACAGGTTTATGGCGGCTACGGCTATTCGAAAGAGTTTCCCGCCGAGCGCGCCTATCGTGATGCGCGCATCACGCGGATCTACGAAGGCACTAATGAGATCAATCGACTGATCATCCCGACACGCCTTTTACGCAACGCGGCGACGGCGCACCTCTTCACCGGTGAGAACGCGCAGCGCGCGCTCGAAGGCCCGACGGCTCCTTCAACGCCGGCCGGGACATTGTTCTTCGCCGAGCGCGATTTGCTGGCGCGCGCGAAACGACTCGTCGCTTTCACGCTCGGTCGCGCGAAGGCGACGTACGGCGACGCGCTCTCCGATGAGCAGGAAGCGCTCGGTCACGTTGCCGATATCGTCACGGAAGTTTACGCGCTCGAAAGCGCGCTGCTGCGCACGGAGAAACTGATCGCCGCGCGCGGCGATCCGGAGTGCGCGATGCCCGTTGACATGACGCGCGTCTACGCGAGCGACGCGGCGGATCGAATGGAGCATTCTGCGAAGCAGATCGTGGCCGCACTGGCAAGCGCTGAAGATGTCGCCCCCCTTCTTGATGGAGTCGGACGGCTCACCCGCCATGCAACCTGCAACACCATCGCGGCCCGCCGTCGCATCGCCGATGGGCTGATCAGGGCAGGGCGTTATCACCTGTGATGGCAGGAGCATTCGTATCGCCGGCGGAGAAGCACAGCCGAGTTGAGAATCCGTTTCGCGCGGCATGAGCGGGCGGGTACGCGCGGCTCTTACGATTTATTGTTTTTTTCAGATTCATAGCATCTCATCAGTCCTGACGGGTTCGCGCAAAACCATCTCCGCGGCGCTCGCGGCGACCCGCGCGGCCTCGGCATGGGTTCCCTCCAGCCCGCCGATCTGTAACAGTGATTCGCCCGTGCGCGACAGCATACGGAATAAATCGCCCTCTTCGGCGCGCGTCTGCCGCACGAGTTCGTCCCATTTCGCGCCCCCGGCCCAGCGCGTGGCGGCCGCGGCTGCCGAGAAATTTATTTCCGGCGCGGGATCAATCTCCTGCTTCCATTCGATGCTCGCCACCTCATAAGCCATCTGCTCGAATCGCGCGAGCGTCGTCACCAGCGTATCGTCTAAAGCCAGTTCGCCGTAATCACGCTCGGCGTCGGCCGTCAGCGCCGCCATTAACCCGGCGGCGCGCGCCGCGTCGAGCGAAGCGAACAGGCCCCGCTCCAGAGCTTCACCGACCAGCAGCGGGCGATCCAGACGGAGGTCTGCGAGCCAGCGCCCGCGCGTCGTCACGCGCTCGGCCGCATAATCCAGATAACCGAAATGATCGAGCACGCGCGCGCGGCGTTCGAAGGGCTGCCATACTTCCCCGCGCAATGATTCGCTGCGGCGTTCGATCATCTCGGCGCTTTCCGCATCCGTCAAGGCGGACCACAGCGCCGCCTGACAGCGCCCCCGGTCTTCGTCGCCCAGCCCGGCCGGCGCGCCGAGGCGATCGATCAGATCATTGATCAGCGCGACCGCCTCATCGACAGACGCGCGCGCTTCGCGCAGGCGCGGTTCATTGAGGAGCCCTCCGGCGCGGCCCGCGCGCGCATCGGCGAAAGCCGCGTCGGGTCCACCCCCGGCGCTTTCGGCGAGCGGGTAAACTTCTCCGTAAATCCTCCCGATGCGTTCGAGAGCAAGCGCGGCGCGGCGCCCGTCTTCACGCACGCCGACGAGTCCGGCGCCGCGCCTCTCGGTGACAAAGACCAGACGCCGGCCCTGCCGCCCGATGGTGACGACGCGCCCCGGTACTACTTCCTTATCAAGCCAGCGCATGATGGCCTCGCCGCGCGTTTGCGGCGCGCCTTCGAGCAGGCGCGCGCGCGCGCTGGCGAGTCGTTCGAGCCCACGCGCATGTTCCGGCGTCAGGGAACAGTTCGCCTGCCGCAGCTTCTCATCGATGCGGCGCATCGATGCGTCACGCTCGCGCGCGAGCCGCGTCATCTGCTCGACCGCTTCGCGATGCGCGAAACTCTTCCCGGCGATCTCACGAACCTGCCCGAAATTGCCGTAGGCATCCAGCAGATTCAGCAGCGTCGTGTAGGTTGCACGAAACTGGCTTTCGAGCGGGTCGGGCGGAGAGTTGAGCAGCGTCGCGAGGCGTAGCGGGTCCTGGTGTGTGCCGGGCGCGGCAACGATAAAGCCGACGCGATCACGGCCACGACGCCCGGCGCGTCCCGTCATCTGCTGAAGCTCTGAAGCCGTCAGGCTGCGCCAGCCGCGTCCTGTCCGGATATCAATATTAGTCAGCGCTACCGTGCGCGCCGGGAAGTCCACGCCCGCCGCGACCGTCGTCGTGGCGAAGATCGCATCGAGCAGTCCCGCGCTCATCAGACGCTCGATCGCCAGTTTCCATGCCGGTAGATGTCCCGCATGATGCGAAGCGACACCGCCCCGCACGACCAACTCGTAATGGCGATGCTTGCTCACTTCCGGATACTGCGCGGTCACTTCACGCAACATCGCGCGCCGCGCTTCGCGCCGCTCCGCATCGGTGCTGCTGCTGCTGCTGCGCGCCCCGCCGCTCGTGCCGGCGCGCGCGGCGAGCGCGGCTTCCGAGGCCGCCTCATCGCAGCGCCGGCGCGTCGGTAAAAATACGATGGCGGGCAGAAGATCATAGGAGCGTAGCGCCGTGAGCAAGATCGAGGGCGGCATCTCGGGCATGTTGGCGCGGCGCGGCGTGCGCCGCTCTCCCTCACGACGCGACGACTGGCGCGCACTCGTCGTCTGGAAAAACCGCGCGATCTCCGGGTTATAGCGACCGGCTTCATCAAAGAGGGGTACCAATTCTCCTTCGGGAAAGAGAAAGGCCGCGCGCAGCGGGACGGGGCGCGCCCCACCCTTGTCCATGCCGCTGCTGCTGGCGGGACGCGTGACGACCTCGCAGGCGCGTCCGCGCACCTCCGCGATCCACTCCGCGAATTCTTCGGCGTTACCGACCGTCGCCGAGAGCAGGAGCAGGCGCACCCGCGGCGGCGTCAGAATAATCCCTTCCTCCCAGACGTGACCGCGTTCCTCGTCAGCCAGATAGTGCGCTTCGTCGAACACCACGAGATCGGCCTGCACGCCCGCTCGCATATCAGCATTACGGAGCGCGTCGAACAACTGATTGCGATAGACCTCGGTCGTGCCGAAGATGAGGGGCGCATTCGCCTTCTCTTTACGATCGCCCGTGAGAATACCGACATTCTCGCTGCCGAACTCATCGGCAAATTCCTGGTATTTTGAGTTGGTGAGTGCTTTCAGGGGGCTTGTGTACCAGGCGCGGCGACCGGCCGCCAGCAACCGCCTGATCTCTTCGCGGGCGATCCATGTTTTGCCGCTTCCCGTCGGCGCCGTCACCAAAACGTCCTTGTGCTCGAGCGCGGCGAGGGCTTCAAGCTGAAACGGATCAGGCGTGAAGGGAGCGGGACGGGGCGCACCGATGCCTTCGAGCAGACGGCGCACCGGTCGTGAGCGGGCGGCACGGTCAGCCACGCGCGTCACTCCTCCCGCCTCGCCCGTCGCTTCACGGCGTCCAATCCCGTCTCTTTCACGGCGCGCGTCGCGCGCCGGGGCGGTTTCACCACCGTTGCGCAGCTTGCGCTTTGGGCGGCGCCGGCGGCCGTCGCTGTCACGTAAACGAGGCATGGGGGTATTCTAACCGATGCTCTTGGCGAAAGTTGC
>JANOGZ010001373.1:0-1905 GCA_031406255.1 Pyrinomonadaceae bacterium
CTATTATCTCGGCCGTCTCGGCGTATGCGCCGGGCACGTAGATAAGACCGGTCGAGAGGCCGACCGCACCATCCTTCATCCCCTGCTCGACGAGCGCTTCCATCCGACGGAGTTCGTCCGGCGTGGGCGCGCGATCCTCCGGGCCTAACACCTCGCCGCGCACGGTGCCATGAGCGATCAGCGTCGCAATGTTGACGGCGAGCGGTTGCTCTTTAATGCGACTTAAGAACCCGCCGATGTTAACCGCCGACGACCCACAATTGCCCGTCACGAGCGATGTCACACCCATCCGCACGAAATTCTCGGCGGCGGGCTGATTGTAGATTCCTTCGACGTGCGTATGAACGTCGATAAAGCCGGGCGCGAGCGTCTGGCCGCCGGCATCAATAACCCGGCGCGCCTCATCCTTTTTTATACGACCGATGCGCGCGATGCGTCCGTTCCTGATGCCGATGTCGGCGCGAAACCGTGGATTACCGGCGCCATCAACGATACGCGCATTTGTGATCAGTAGATCGTAGCTTTCGGGTGAAACCCGCTGCGCACCGGACAAAACGGAAGAGTCATATACCGCGACCAGCCCGATCAGGGACGCGGTAAAAAGGCTGAATCGAAAAAGCGTTTTCATAGGATGCTCGTTTAAATCCTCACGGGCATCACCTGATCAGGTGATGCCCGTGAGACTCTTCTTGATGCATCCTGACCATTGACCCGCTCAATGATCGCTTAGAAGTTAAACTTAGCAGCCAGTTGTATTCTGCGCGAAGTGCTCACCACGGAGTCGTTGATACGCCCGAAGGTACTGCTTGTAAAGACAGCCGTCGGGTTATCAAACGAAGGATGGTTAGTCGCGTTCTGCAGCTCCGCCCTGATCTCAAGGTTGGTGGTCTCCGTAAATCGAATCTTCTTTCCAAGGGTCAGATCAAGCCGGAAAAGCGAAGGCGCGGTGAAAAAGTTTCTGCCGGTGTTACCCAACTCGCCGGGAGCCGGGATTGAGAAGCGCGCGCGTTGCTCCGGACTGAAAAAGAAATTCCTGCCGGATTCCAGCTGGAGAACTCCCATGCCCGGAGTGCAGTCGGTGCAGTTGGCCGTCGACTGCACGGCGTTGCCGACCGTATTAGAACCCGAGTAGATGGTGAACGGGCGACCGGACTGCCAGGTGATTATTCCGGCCACTTCATAACCACCGATCAAACGATCGAGCACTGGGTTCAGGTTGTTAAGGAATCGCTGCCCTCTACCGAAAGGCGCTTCATATACGAAGTAACCCTGTAAAGCATGTCGCCTGTCGAAATCGGAGCGAGCGTAGTTTCGCTTACGATTTCGCAGGTCGAGGGGCGTGCTCGAGGCCGACTGCACGCTCCCACGCGAGGCCACGCTGAAGGTCGGATCGAATGAACGTGTATCGAGAGATTTGGCAAACGTATAACTCGTCTGGAAGCTAAGTCCATTAACGAGGCGCCTCTTGAACAACACCTCCAAACCGTGGTAGGTGGAGAAGTCGTTGCTATCGAGCACGACTAACGCCCCGGAGAACTGTGGATAGGGTTGGAAAAAGAAGGGCCCGAAACCGTTGGCGACCACATCCTGCACGCCCGATCCGCGCTGAACGCCGCGCGCGATCAGTTCCGCCAACGCGGCGACGGAGTTCTGGTTTATCGCCGTTTGGTTCGTCCGACGCAAAAACTGCGATCCCGTCTCGCCCGCGTTCAGACGTGAATCACCAGCCAACAGACTGTTGATCAGGCCGCTGTTCCCAGTCGCCGCAAGCTCTCTGAAGGCTTGCAGGAAACCGTTGCTGAAGATGTCCACCTGATTGACGTCGTAAGCGCCATAGAGACCGACGCCGCGCCGACCGATGTAATTCACCTCGACGACAGAACTCCAGCCGATCTCATGCTGAAT
>JANOGZ010000019.1:0-1769 GCA_031406255.1 Pyrinomonadaceae bacterium
TATCTACTACCCACTGTATACCTACTAATCTATTTATATATCCTTCTGATTTCCCGCCTTAAATGCACAAACCAGGCGATGAGCGGATAATGTGTGTAGCTAGTATCCATAACCCGGTTTTGATCGATGGTGGCATGCAAAATCATGGGGACCATGTAAACACCTCTATTTGTTATGTTTATGCTGAATCTTGAGTATCTATAGATGATGGCACGAAGATTGAATATACAAAGGCAGGTTCGCTGAACGTGGTTTTTGGGCAAATTGACACTTTTTGGACTAGAAGGGGATGCTCCAATGATTAAGGGATTATTCGCAAGAACGACTCGGCCATTTGAAGTCCGCATCACAACCAAACCCGGTGACGCCACTGATGTTTTCGGGAAGACAATGAGCAAGCACGCGACGCTGGCGGAAGCGCAGCTCTGGCGGAATAGGTTCTATAAGACATGCCTGACCCATGAGGTGTCGACCGTCTCCCTGGCGATCGTCGAAGTGACTAAGGACTATGTTGTACGCCATCTGGGAGCCAAAGCGATAACTATCTATAACACGCAGAAGCAGGCCCCCATGGACTTCGGCAGCACGATGTCTTTCTCGCTGGAGAGCATAATGGAGCAGCCCGCGGTTCCTGACTTTAGTCGCTCAATGTCGTTTTCGCTGGCAAGCATTAGCTAACGCCCACCCGGTACAGAGATCACCGTTTTAGACAACCTAAAAGAGCAGTGGCAAGTGAATAGTATCCTTGCCACTGCTCTTTTTATGCTGGGAACACTCTGCGGGAAGCTAAAACAGTAACGAGCGGAGTCACGCTTCGGGTGGCTCCGCTCGTTACTTATACGCGGGAAGACCTGATGGAGCAGCGAGCCTGGTAAAACAAGGTTGCCGCGTGCCCTGCTTCCTGCCTGGCTATCATTAACGACCGACACATGCGGCTCATGGCCCAAAGCGTTGTCGGTACTCGCCGGAATTGATAAAGGCCTTAACCATCTCGGCCTGCACAAAGTTGCCGTTGAACTGGTTGAGCTTACCGAGCCAGAAGTTGAATCCCGCATCATCCGGGTCTCTTCTGAGATAGCCGAAATATTGCATCAGCACAAACGCTGGGTTAAATTCGGTCCTCTCAAAATCATCGTCCTCCGCGACTTTGCGCATCACCGTGGCGCGCGTCTCGGTGCTGTTTCTTAACCCGTTGACGAGCGCCTCACGTTCGGCTAGCGAGAGCGACCCGCCGGTGTTCGCGTTCAGCATATCGACATATTGCTCCGGCGTAAGGTTTGCCGGATATCTCGTCGCAAACGCGGAGCGCGCCGAATATTCGTTAGCAAACGCCTGTTTATTCGCTTCTAACTGCCCCTGCCAATCGCCGACACCGACGATGACCCCCTGCCCTATGCCCTGCGTGTCCGGTAAGAATTCGCGCAAGCTCGGGAATCTTCCGTACGCAGCTTTGTAGAAACGGTAAACTAAATATCCAGTCTCCTGAAACTCAATCGAGATGAAGAAGGCAGCCGAAACGTTAATTCTCCTCAACTCCCGGCACTGGGTGTCTCCGCCGCATTCCGTAAGCTGGTTGTTCCAGAAGGCGAGACCGGAAGCATCCGGTTCCCGGTTGAGGAAATCACGATATTGCTCGCTCACAAAAAACTGTGAGTCGTCTACCGGGTTGACCGACGTCGAGGTCGTGCCGGTGGGAAGATCCACTGTTAGCCCACCCGTCACATACGCGACCTCTCCCGTATTCGACTGGAGCCGGACGCTGTACTCGC
>JANOGZ010000021.1:0-2526 GCA_031406255.1 Pyrinomonadaceae bacterium
GTCGAGGGGAATGGCGACAAAAGGATGCTCCGGGCCTGATACCTTTTCCAGGATCTGCAACGCGCGCTGGTTGAGAGATTCCGCACGCTTGTACTGCTCCTTATAATTGTATAGGCGGGCGAGGTTGATGTGTGCCATGGCGACGGTGGAATCCTCTGCGCCGAGCGCCTTCTCGCCCAACGCCAGAATGCGTTCGACCACCCCGATGGCATCATCATACTTTCCTTCCCGTTCGAGCTTGATGGCCTGCTGTAACAATTCGGTCATCTCACTCGTGACTTTTTTCCTGGCCTCTAAAGCCGAACGATCGTCCTGTCCGCTGGCGCTCCGATCCGACAGACCTGACAGCAAGCCGAACGTCAGGATCATGGACACCAAAATATGCCGTAAACGCCTTGCCTTATGTGTAGGAATCATCATCACCCTCAATGCTTGTAAGCCTCTGCCCGGTTCAGGTCTCAAGATACGCGACCGCGATCTCGGCCCGAGAGCAGAATACGCGAAAAATTTAATACGCGTTATTATGCAATCTTCGCAGTCATTCACATAGGGGAAATTCCGGCCCTCGCGCAGCGCTTCCGGTTCGTCCTGAGATGCGGATAGAAAGCGCGCCGACTATTCTCGTCATACCTCGACGAGCGGCCAGATATCTACCTTCAGAGATTCCGCATAGTGAAGGAGCGGCTCTCCGTGGGGCGTCGGCAATCCGTGTGATTCGATCATGCTCGAGCGATAGTGCGACAACTCCGCCCGCCGCAGCGGCCAGGGGTTATGAAAAATCCGGCCGCGGTAGAGTCGGTCGCGGTAAGCGGAATAGAGACAGTAACGCTCGGTCAGAAAATATGTCAGCGAATGGGGAAGAGAGCGGGGAAGCGTCTCGCCGAAGGTCCATCCGGCGTCGAATTCGGCCGCCGGAGCGCGGTGGTGCGTGCGGCGCGAAGCGTAGTCGATAGTGTGAGCTTGCTGCCGGAGGTTGATGCGCGCGTTGAAATACGGCAGGTGAAAAAATCTCCGCGCGGCCCACACGGCGAGCGGATTGGTCGCCTCCAGGGAAAAGAACCAGACGCCGGGCGTGTCGTCGAGCCGGACGTAGGTGCGCACATTCAATTCATGAAACGCGCTCAGCCAGGGCAGGGGCGGCGCGAACATCGGCCGCACGCCCCACATCGTGAACGGCACGACGCCGATCCACGCGCGGCCGTCATGCGTATCGATCGTGAGGCGCGCGGGAATCAGCGGGCGCAGCGCTGCGAGCGGGATCGGCCAGTGAATAAACAAAAGCTTTCCCCACCACTGACGCATCACGGGCCGACCACCGGGAAGCGCTATGATTGGCGCCGGCGCGGTATCGCTGTCTGGCATCGATTCTTTCACGTCTCAACTTTCCCGTTCCGGGGGCATCTCTTTGTCGCGACCGAGAGCATGCCGGGCAACATTCCGAAATAGAGATCGTGGCGCTCTTCGGAAACGGTGAATTTATCATGACAGGTGCTGTTATACTCCGGCGGCGCTCAGCATTTAACACACGAAAGATCCGAAAAGAGCCCGGCGACGTAAGATATAAAGCGCGGTTCTCGAGGATTCCGGGGAAGATCGGCGAAAGAGCTAAAAGAATGACAGAACAGAAGACGAAGCATGGCAATCGACTATTTGCCGCATTGCCCGGGCTCACGCTCGGCCTGACGCTTTGCCTGGTGTCGCTCGGGTGCGCGTCTGCCGGTGCTCCATCGCCAGCAGCGCCCCGGACCTCCGCCACAACGGCGGATGCTGGTGGCGGCGAACCCGGCAACAAATCAACGAGCGTTGAGCGAGCGGAGAATGGGACGGCCGCAACGGCTTCGCAGGGAGCGACGGCCGCGGAGACCGAGGCCGTCATCAACAGGGCTTTCAATTCTAGGGTCGAAGTGGAGGGAGAGCGCCGACCTTTTTATCTGTCCGGCGATTTCAACGGCGACGGGTGGCAGGATATCGCCGTTGTCGTGCGTCTCAAAGACGACGCGGAACAATTGAAGATGACCAAAACAGCGAGCGTTCTCGACCCGTGGCTGGCCGCCGCCGCCGGGGCGGATGGAGAAGAAGCGTCGGAAGGGGGCTTGCAGACGGATGAGCCGGGCGCTTCCGCGGGCGACCTGGCGCTCGCCGTTATTCACGGTACGAAAGACGGATGGAAGGCATCGGCGCCGGAATCGAGGTATCTGCTGCTTAATTCGGTGTTCGATGAGCTGAGAATTCACCGGGGAAAGATCGAGGTGGGCGCTTCCGGCGGCACGCCGCCGGTGGTTAAAGGCGATGCGATTTATACCGGCTCCGAGGTCGCCAGTGGAATCATCTACTGGGACGGAGCGGCTTACCGTTGGTATCAGCAGGGAGACTGAAGCGCTACCGCAGCCTTCTCCGGATCCGATCGCGAAGGGCAGTGCTTCCTCACGCAAATGAAAGTCTCCCGCTTCGCTACGCATGCTATAGTGAGGCCCGATCTTCGTTGAAATCTTTTGCATGCTCAGCGCACAGGACAATTTAAGGAGG
>JANOGZ010000590.1:0-4730 GCA_031406255.1 Pyrinomonadaceae bacterium
GCGGTCGAGCGAGCGGTAGCCAACCGCCTCAGCTACGTGCGCCGGGCGGATCTCGTCTGAACCATCCAGGTCGGCGATGGTGCGACTCACTTTCAGGATGCGGTCGTAGGCGCGCGCCGATAATCCCAGACGGGTCATCGCACTCTCCAGCATCCGCTCGCTCTCTGAATCAATCCGGCAATACTTGCGTATCTGCCGCGGCGACATCTGCGCGTTCGAGAAGATGCCCTCACCTTTCAGACGCTCGCGCTGCCTCTCACGCGCCTGTACCACGCGCGCGCGTATGCTCGCGGAAGATTCAGGTTCGGGGGCAGCATCGCTTCCGGTCAGTTCTTTGAAGCGCACGGCGGGCACGTCGATGTGGATGTCGATGCGGTCGAGCAGGGGGCCGGAGATGCGCCCGACGTAGCGCTGAATCTGGAGGGGCGTGCAGCGGCATTCGCGCGTCGGATCTCCCCAATAGCCACACGGGCATGGGTTCATCGCCGCGGCCAGCATAAACGACGCCGGAAAAGTCAGCGACATGGCGGCGCGGCTGATCGTGACCTTTCGATCTTCGAGGGGTTGGCGGAGAACCTCCAGGACGCTCCGGTCGAATTCCGGCAATTCATCAAGAAACAACACTCCGTGGTGCGCGAGCGAGACCTCCCCGGGACGCGGCACGCTACCGCCACCGATCAGACCGGCATCGCTGATCGTATGGTGCGGGGAGCGGAAGGGCCTTTCGGTAACGAGCCCGCTGCGCCCCGTCAGGCCCGCAATCGAGTGAATTTTGGTCAATTCCAGCGCCGCCTCAAACTCGAGCGGCGGCAGAATCGTCGGCAGGCGCTTGGCGATCATGGTTTTACCTGATCCGGGCGGGCCGATCAGGAGGATATTGTGTGAGCCGGCGCTGGCCACTTCCAGGGCACGCTTGGCGCTCTGCTGCCCGCGCACTTCGTGAAAGTCGATGCCCGTCGACCCCTCCGACGTGAGGACAGCGGCCGGATCAATCTGAAGCGGCGCGGGTCTGGCGTTTGGCTGACCGAGTGCCGCAAGAAGTTCGACGGCGCTGCGCAAGTCTGTTACCGCATAGACATCGACACCGGCGACGACGGCGGCCTCCTTGGCATTCTCTTCGGGCAGCAACAGGTATTTAATCCTCGCGTCGCGCGCGCGCAGGGCGATAGGCAACGCCCCTCTGACCGGCCGCAAGCGACCGTCGAGCGACAGCTCACCCACCGAAAGCACATCGGGCAGCCCGCTACTCCGTTCACCCAAATCGCCGTTGGCACCGAGGATACCGAGCGCGATTGGCAGATCAAAGCTCGCGCCTTCCTTACGCACATCGGCCGGCGCGAGGTTGATCGTCGTTTTATGAAAAGGGAAAAAGAAGCCGCTGTTGTTGATCGCGGCGCGGATGCGTTCGCGCGACTCTCGGACCGCGGCGTCAGGCAGGCCGACGATTGTCACCGAGGACGACGCGTCCGCTTCGCCGCGCGTGGGGGTAAGGTCAACCTCTACATCAACGAGGTCGGCATCAATGCCATAAACGGCAGCTGATTGCGTCAGAAAGAGCATGGTGAGGGATGCTCCGAAACGACGGCGTGTGAAGACGCCACATTGTTGAGATCGAAAAATTCGAGCGCGCTTCCAAGTGAGGCTTGAAAGCGCGCTCGCCTTTTGCTTTGCTGGTCAGTTCCGCGAAGCGCGAACCCGACGATTCAGGGCAGCTGTCTAACGGCGACGCGACCGTTTTGTGGCGGGCGCGGCGGGCGCTTGCGAAGGAATCCGGACCTCCCGCCCGGCCTGTAGCTCGGCATCTGCCGCCACACCGTTCAGGCGCGCGACTTCATCAACGGGAGCATTATATCGGGCGGCGAGGCGGGCCAGCGTCTCGCCAGCCTGCGCACGCACCTTAATCAAGCTGCTGCCAGAGGCGGCCGTCGTGGAGGGCCGGGCCCTCACGAGAGCGACATTGCGGACAGAGCCTGCGGGCGCGACGAGCTTCGCGCCAGCCTTCAAATCAACACCCTTGTTCCACTGCTCGAGCTGCGAAGCGCTCGCTCCGATACGAGCGGCAACCGCCGGCAGATCTTCACCCGCTGCCACTGAGATAATACGTGCCGATTCCCGACGGTCGATCGGGATACGCTTGAGGAGAGCCACAAAATTCTTCCCTCGTCCGCCCGGCACGCGGACGTGGTAGGCTTCCCCGCGCGGCGTCACATCGCGGCGTAACTCGGGATTGATGCTGCGGAGGTAATCAACGCTCGTGTCGGTCGCGCTGGCGATCAGGCTCAAGTTGGTCGCCGTCGGCACGCTGACGACATCATACGCCAGGGGCGACATCGGCTGAATACCCTGGAATCCATACTTCTCAGGATTTTTGGCGATCAGGATCGTCGCCAGAATATTCGGCACATAGTTACGCGTTTCCTGTGCGATGTAGGGATAAACGCGCCAGAAATCGGCCGAACCGGCCCGCGCTATGGCGCGATCAATATTACCTTCGCCCGTGTTGTAAGCGCCCAGGGCGAGCTCCCAGTTACCATTGTAGCGCTTGGCCAGCCATTTCAAATACCGGGCGGAGGCGCGCGTCGCTTTTTCGAAACTATTGCGCTCGTCAACCCAGGCGGTTTGCCGCAATCCGAAACGCGCGCCGGTGCCCGGAATAAACTGCCAGAGGCCCGAGGCCGCGGCCCAGGAACGGGCGGTCGGCCGCCAGGCGCTCTCGACCTGTCCGAGCCACACGATGTCTTCGGGCACGCCCTCTTCCCTGAAGATTTGGCGAGCCATTGACATAAACTGTCCGGAGCGGCGCAACCCCGTCACCATCGTCGAACGGCCACGTCCCTGATAGTAATTGATAAACTGCCGGATCAGCGCGTTCGAATTGAAGGCGAAATCAACGCTGTTCTTCTCCGTCTCGAGCTCGGCGACATCCTCGGGCTTGACATCCTTTTCTTCGGGCGTCAGTTCGAGGCGGCTCAATTCATCGAGCGGGGATGGTTCGAATTTTTGCTCGCGCAGGAAACCCGTCTGTGGTTGCTGCGCGGCGGCCGGCACCACGGTCGCACCGTTCAAAGCAGGCGTATTCTGCGCCAGCTCGATTCCTTGCGCGCTGCGGTGCTGCTGCGGAACCTCTTCGCGATAAATGCGCTCGACGAGTTCCAGATAATAATTTTGCAAACGTGGATTAGAGCGTACGTTCATGCCCGCTTCGAGAATGACGTCAATCGCTTCATCGAATTGATCCCGCGCGGCGTCCTGCTTGTTCTCGCCGAGATGCAATTTCCCCAGTTTGAAATGGTTTTCGGCTTTCTCGATAATCTGCGTGACGCGCGGATTATCCTTCTCCACCTCGCTCGGCGTTCCCCGGTAAGATGAGACGGATGGCACTTGCGCTTGAATAGTAATAGTAGAAATGGCAAACGCTGCGAAAAGAGCAACGCGGATGATCAGACGGGGGGGGCTTGGTGTCTTCAAGTTGTTCGGTCTCCTTATCAGCTTGAAGCGAATCCACGGTGGCGGCCTTACCTAGAGGACCGCGCGAGCGGCATCCACTCGATTAACGGGAGGTACTATTTATAAGTCCCTTGTTGAATTGGCTCCGCACGGTAGGGCTCCTTACTTGAGGGCAGAACCACACTTACCAGTAACGGAGATTAGCATACGCGTTCGCCGGGTGTCAAACTTATCTGCTTGAAATAAAAGGCGAAGCGGGGCTGTTTTCCATTAAAACCGCTTCGCCTGGACAGGATTAAAGATGTGCCAGAAGAGCGGCGGGTTGACTGCCTCAAGAGGGAATTTGCGGTGCCGCTAAACCATTGATTCCATTAGGGGTCCCATCCTCTCAGGGGCGCGGCGCGGAGGCCGCCTGCGGAAGGCGCGACGGGCGCGGCTGGGTAGCCGTCGGGGGCTGCACTGCATCTTTCAGCGCCTCGCGGAAGACCTCCCTCACATGTTCGACGAAAACGAACTGAATTTTACCGAACAACTCTTTCGGCACCTCGTCCATATCGCGCCGATTCTGCTGCGGCAAAATAATCCTCGAGACGCGCGCGCGGCGCGCCGCCAGCACTTTTTCTTTGACTCCCCCGACGGGGAGGACATTTCCGCGCAGCGTGATCTCGCCGGTCATCGCCACGTCTTTGCGGATGGGCCGCTGGGTAAGCGACGAGACCATCGCGGTCGCCAGTGTAATTCCGGCCGAGGGGCCATCTTTCGGGATCGCGCCCTCGGGGATATGGATGTGGATGTCGTAGTTGCTAAAATCTTCTTCATTTATGCCGAGCTCACGCGCCCGCGATTTAGCGTAAGAAAAGGCCGCCTGCGCCGATTCCTTCATCACGTCGCCGAGCTGGCCGGTCAGCACGAGCTGGCCCTTACCCTTCATGCGTAGTGCTTCGACGAAGAGCACATCGCCGCCCACGGCCGTCCATGCCAGTCCGGTCGCGACCCCGATCTGATCCTTCTTCAGGATCTCCTCCGGCATGACTTTGGGCGGACCCAGGAATTCGTGAAGGTTCTTGGCCGAGACGCGCACCAGTTCGGTGCGCCCTTCGGCGATGCGGCGCGCCACTTTGCGGCAGATGGTTCCGATTTCGCGCTCGAGCTGGCGCAGCCCGGCTTCCTGCGTGTACTGCAGAATGGTTGCGGCCACCGCCGGCTTTGAGATGCGCAGGTGGCGCGGGCTGATCCCATTTTCATCCATCTGCTTCGGCAACAGATGGCGGCGGGCAATCTCC
>JANOGZ010000124.1:0-3386 GCA_031406255.1 Pyrinomonadaceae bacterium
CTTCGACGCGCAGGCGCGCTTCGCGTTCGGAGGAGACCAGACGCATTTCCGGAGGATACTCATCTTTCACGATGAGGCTGACCGCGCGCGCCGTGTGATTTACCACGCGCACGCCGACGTCCGTCTCGGCGCCGATCTGAAAGCGTCCGCTAAACTCGCGCTCGATATGCACTCCGGCGGGTAGATCGGCGCGGCGCGCGTCAATAAAAGCGACGAGAAAAAGCGTGACGTCATAGATGGCCGCGACCCAGCGCAGCGCAGGGCGCGCCCAGGAGAGCGAGAGCGGCACGAACCCGGCGGCGAGCAGCGCGTAGAAGACTCTGGTAAAAACAAAATGCATCGGAAACGTGGACCGCGGATTCTTTCGTTTGCGATTCTGAAGAGAAGAGCGAAAGCCTGGAATCTCGACCGCAAGAATTTCGCTTAAATGAGCTTTCGATCCAAAACCTCAGCACCGCCTTATCTCGGCACTTCGACGGTGTTCAGGATGTCTGTGATAACGCCGTCAGGTGTCGCGCCGTCGAGTTCGGCTTCAGCGCGCAGGCGCAGGCGATGACGGAGAGCCGCGTGGGCGATGTCGCGCACATCATCGGGCACGGGGAAGGGGCGGCCGCGCAGGGCGGCGAGCGCTTTCGCCGAGAGCAGCAGCGCGACCGAGGCGCGCGGGCTCGCGCCGTATGAGATCGAGGGATGTTCTCTCGTCCGCCGCACGATCTCGACGAGGTAGCGCCGCACGCCCTCTTCCGTGCGCATGCCGCGGATTTCGGCGCGCGCGTGAGAGACCGCCGCGGCTTCCCCGAGCGGCACGATCGTGACCCCTTCGAGACGGCGCGCATTGAAGCCGGCATCCCAGTTGGCGACGATCTGGCCTTCTTCAGCGACGGTCGGGTAGCCGATCTCGATCTTCAACAGAAAGCGGTCGAGTTGCGCTTCCGGCAGCGGATAGGTGCCTTCGTATTCGATCGGATTTTCAGTGGCGAGGACGGTGAACAGCGGCGAGAGCGGGTGGAGTTCTCCATCGATCGTCACCTGTCTTTCCTCCATCGCTTCGAGCAGCGCCGACTGTGTTTTCGGCGGGGTGCGATTGATCTCGTCGGCGAGGAGGATATCGGTGAAGATCGCGCCGCGTCGGAGCGAGAAGGTCGAAGTGGCGACGTTGAAGACATTGGTGCCGGTGATATCGGAGGGCATCAAATCGGGCGTGAACTGAATGCGACTGAAATCCGCGCCGACGATGCGCGCCAGCGTTTTGACGATCAGCGTTTTCGCCGTTCCCGGCACGCCTTCGATCAACGCGTGGCCTTCGGCGAGCAGCGCGACGAGGATCTGCTCGATCACCGCGTCCTGCCCGACGACGACTTTGCGAAGCTCTCCGCGGATATGCTCGACGGTCGCTGGGACATGCTGAAGCATGTTAGCTTGCGGGCCTTTGATCTCCGGCGAAACGGTGGGGGCTCTGCGAGGCCCGCCGCTCCCGGTTTGACATCAAAACCCTCCTAATCCTTTCCAGAGAAGATCATAGAGCAAGATTTTGAGCGCGAGCGCGATGACCGTGCCGAGAAAGATGCGGCGCAGGTATGTCTCATTTAATCGAAGCGCGACGCGCGCGCCGACGAATGCGCCGGCAAACATCACGACGGCGATGATCAGACCGAGCTTGTAATCGACCAGCCCGCGCGCCATAAAGATGCACGTGGCGATGAGCGACGAAAAGACGTTGATGACCTTGGTGGTCGAAACGGCCTCAACGAACGTCATGCGAAAAAGCGCGACGAAGGCGGCCGTCAGCAGCGTGACATAGCCCCCGCTGAAGAACCCGCCATAGATGCCGAGCGCAAAGGTCGCCGCGTAGGCGGCCATTTCGGCGGCGCGGGAGGGAGTCGCCGGTCGTTCTGCCGCCCCACGGTCTCTCGCGCCGGGGCGATGCGAAACGGAGAAGATGGCGACCGCCAGCATCGAGATCGAGATGACCAGCGGCATCGCCCGCGACGAAACGACCAGCACGATCAGAGCGCCGAGCGCCGATCCGACGATCGTCAGCGCGACGAGCAGCGGCAGGCGCCGCCGGTCGATCGTCCCCCTGCTGAGAAAGGGCAGCGCGCCGCCGGCGCTCATGAAGGTCAGGCCGAACATATTGGTCGCAATCGCGACGCGCGGGTCGATACCAAGCTGATACATCGCCGGCACGGTGATCAGCGAGTTGCTGCCCGTGACGACGCCGATGACGCTCGTCACGAAGAAGAGCGCGATCAGCGCCGCGAGTTCGAGCGCCTTCAAAATCTCTCCGCCTGTCGGATTTCGCGCGCGCGCATGCGAATCCCCAGCTCGCGCTCCACTTCGCGCAGACGCGCGGCCAGCGCCAGCGCTTTTCGCGGAGAGAGCGCGGCGCCGGCCGCCGCATCCTCGCATTCGCGCATCAACGAATCGAGCTCGCGCGGGTCGCGCCCGGCCCGCGCGCCGACGCGCGCCGCGATCTCAGCGCGCGGCGCATCGCCCGTCGCTCCGCCGTAACGCGCCAGCGCGCGGCGCGTGCGCCCGTAGACGTTTTCGATGGCCAGATCATAGGCGCGCGCGCGCTGCTGTAGTTCGGCCATCGAAGCGACGAACTCGAGGTTTGAGCGGCGGTCGACGCGCGGCGCGGGCAGGGCGCGCGCGAACCGACGGCCGCGCGTCCAGAGCACGGCCAGCATGATTAGCGCCGCCTGCGCTGAAATGGCGAGCAGCGGCGTGCCCGCAAAATAGGCGAGTGTGGGGTTACGTGTGATGCCGAGCCCCTGGTGATATTCATCAAAAGCGATGATTCCTCCGTCGCCTGTCACGATGTTAACGGCGAGCTGTAAATTATCGGCGCGGCTGATACCGCGATTGGCGACGATGAAGGGATCGCTCAACACGATAATCCGTCCGCGGCCATGGCGATAGTCGAGAAGCAGCGCGCCGCGTTCGTCTCCGAAGTGGCTGACCGGCGCCGGCGAAGCATCCATTGCTGTGTTTTGTGGAACGGCCGGCGCGGATTCTTCTGCGGCCGGCGTGCCGGTCGGTCCCCGGTCCGGCCCTTCCCCGTTTTCTGTGCCGGATATCTCCTCCTCCCGCTGGCCCTCCCCCGTATCCTCGGTAATGACTTCGCCCGCCGCGCCCTCTTTCGGTTGTTCTTCCGCAGCCTCTGAGGTCGGTGGTTCCTTCGCGGCGTCGGTCAGGATCAGGCGACTGGCGAAACGCGACGGCGCGATGCGTTCGACGTCGCGCGTCAGCAGGGTCGGCTGAGATGGCTCGAATGTCGGTGTGCCCTTTGTCATCGTTTCCGGATCATCCGGGCGTGTATTGAAATCCGGAAATTCAGAGAGCTCCGCCGCGACGCGCCACCGGCCCGCACGGGGCAGCAAAAG
>JANOGZ010000126.1:0-1249 GCA_031406255.1 Pyrinomonadaceae bacterium
CGACTTGGCGACAAAACGGGGCGACACCGCAGCCGAAAACGCGGCGACGAACAGCTCGTTGCCAAGCACCCGTGAAAGCACCCAGGCGCTCATACCGGAGGTTTCCCCGGCACCTCAAACGCCGGTCAGCGCCGAGCCTTCAGCCGCCACAGCACCGTCGAGCGTTTCCGCGCTGGAGACAGCAGTAACGCCGCCGGCGCAGACGGAAGATTCTCTCGCCGTTCCCTCCGGGCAACCGGCTCAACAGAGCGCTGGCAGCTTCACGGTTCAGGTGGGCTCATACGGTGAGAACGAGCAGGCAAACGAGCAGTGCGCGCGTTTGAACGCAGCCGGGATCGAAGCGCGCATGGTTAAGGTTGAGTTGCCAAAGCGCGGCACCTGGTACCGCGTGCAGGCCGGGCGCTTCGCCAGCCGTGATGAAGCACAGCGCTTTGGCGTGCAACTTCAAAGGGACAAGTCAGTGCAGCAATTTATTGTGACAGAAGTAGAGGTTCCGTAAACGCAGGCCGGATTGCGAATTTGCAGCCGGCGATGCTAAATCGTCCGAAGCGCCTTTGATCAAACACGTCATGACCTTACAGCCAGAAACTACGGAAGCTACCGTCATCTCCTCGAAGATGATCGAGCGCTACCTCCCTTATTTCAAGCGCCCCGAGGATCGCCTCCGGTTTCTAAATCGCACGCTCGCGCAGCAGAACGCGCGCCAGCTGCGTCTGCAGAACATGTTCCGCCACTTTTCTTTTGTCGAAAACAGCAGCGTCTATCTGTATCTGCTTAAAATCGGCCTCGACTGTCTGATCTTCGAAGAACTCAGAAAACAACTGCCCTCCGACTCGCCCGAGCGGCGGCAGTTTCTCAGGCAGCTCAAGGCGTCTCCGGCGGCGTGGTTTGTCATCAGCCTCTACAAAACCCGCTACGCTTTTTATGGCGCCGGCATCGCCGCCGTCGCGGTCGCGCTGTTCGGCATCTACTCGCTAGTGATGTTGTCGGCAGACAGGGTCAGGGTAAGCCTCGCCGAGCGCTCTCAGAGCCGTGAGGTCCGGGTGGTGAGCAACGCGGGCGTGTCAGGCACCGTGTACGCGGCGGCCGGCAGTGTCAAGTATCTGCCCGACTACCGACCGGAAAAAGTATGGCTGGTCGAGCAGAAAGATAATTACGAACGCTACAGCAACGGCGGCCGCATCCTCACCGATTACGAGATTGATAATCACCCGCGCGCTTATTACGTCTTTCAGCGCGGCGCCGAACA
>JANOGZ010000180.1:0-2775 GCA_031406255.1 Pyrinomonadaceae bacterium
GAGGCTAAGCGCCGCGATAATGCCCGGGGCGTTACTGAAGGCGATGAGCGAACAGCCGCGACCAGAAGATATGACCGTGACGATCGCCGAAGCGATCGTCGAAGCCGCTTTTATCTTACGCCGGACGGGCGTCGCCGAAGCGCGCCGCGAGGGCGGTTCGCTGCTCGCGCATGTGACGGCCCGCGATCGCGCTTTTCTGATTACCCACGCCGCCGACGCGCTGGCAGCGCCCGAGTTTGTGCTGTTTCGCAAGGCGGTGGCGCGGCGCGCGGCGGGCGAACCCCTCCAGTACATCACCGGACATCAGGAGTTTTACGGGCTCGACTTCGAGGTCACGCGAGACGTACTGATCCCACGGCCCGAGACCGAGCTGCTCGTTGAAACCGCGCGGGATCTACTGGCAGAGGCGGATCCGCAGCCGCCCGTGATCTGTGATGTCGGCACGGGATCGGGCTGTATTGCCGTCGCGCTGCTCCGCGAACACGCCCCCGACGCGCGCGCGATCGGGATCGACATATCGGTGGCAGCACTCCGCCTGGCGGCGCGCAACGCCGTGCGCCATTCGGTCAGGGCGCGTCTCGCGCTTCTGGCCTCCGATTGTTTCTCGGCGCTCGATCCGGCCAGCGCGCGTTTCACGATCATCGTCTCTAATCCGCCTTACGTTCCGGAAGAGGATTTGCCGGGAGTGCAGCGCGAAGTGCGCGAACACGAGCCGCGCGTGGCCCTCACGCCGGGCGGGGACGGTCTCGGCGTCATCAGGCGCCTTTTAACGGATGCTCCGCAATTTCTCGTCGCGGGGGGGCATCTCGTCTTCGAGATCGGGTTTAATCAACAATCGGCCGTCGCTGATCTGGTCGACCCGCGCGTGTGGACGCTGCTTGATGTGCATCCTGATCTACAGGGTATTCCGCGGATCGTCGCGCTCAGGCGCGCCAACTAGCCGACCCTTTGCGGGGCATGTTAGAATCCGCCCACTTCTCTAGCCAGATGTCAGACGATGCAGATATCGAGGGATGGCAAACATCCTCCGGTCAGTTAGTCTCTGAGATCTATGATCTGATTTTTTATGGATAAATTTCGCATCATCGGCGGTCGTCCGATCAGCGGTCGCGTAACTATCAGCGGCGCGAAAAATTCCGCTCTGCCCTGCATGGCCGCCGCGCTTCTAACCCCGGAAACAGTAACGCTGCATAATATCCCTTACGTGCGCGACATCATCACGCAGCGCCGCCTGCTGGAGGATTTGGGCGCGACCGTTTTGACGCCAGAACTGCGCACACACAAAATCACGGCCGCCCACATCGAGCTTTTCGAAGCGCCTTATGAGCTGGTTAAGACGATGCGCGCCTCGGTGCTCGTCCTGGGACCGCTGCTGGCGCGTTTCGGCAAAGCGAAAGTCTCTCTGCCGGGCGGCTGCGCGATCGGCACGCGCCCGATTGACCTCCACCTCGAAGGGTTAAAAGCGCTCGGTGCGGAAGTTAGTCTGGAGGCCGGCTACGTGGTGGCGCGCGCGCCCAAAGGCGGGCGATTGAAAGGCGCCGAGGTTCACTTTGACAAGGTGACCGTGACCGGTACCGAGAATCTGATGATGGCCGCCACGCTCGCCACAGGCCAGACCACTCTCCACAATGCCGCGCGTGAGCCGGAAATTAAAGACCTGGCCGAACTCTTGAACGGCATGGGCGCGCGCGTGCGCGGCGCGGGCACCCCGACGATTACGATTGACGGCATGGAGGCGCTCGGCGGCGCGGAACACACGATCATCCCCGATCGTATCGAGACGGGTACGTTTCTTGTCGCCGCCGCGATCACGAAGGGAGAACTGGAGCTGAAGGGTTGCCGTCCGGAGCACTCCGCCATCGTCATCGCACGCTTGCGTGAAGCGGGCGTCGAGATAGAAGAGATAAATCAGAGCACGCTCCACGTGTGCTGCTCGCCCAAGGGGATGAAAGCGCGTGATATTATGACGGAGCCTCATCCGCGTTTCCCGACCGACATGCAGGCACAGTACATGGCGCTGATGACGCAGGCCGAAGGGCGCTCCGCAATTACGGAGACGATCTTCGAAAATCGCTTTATGCACGCTTCCGAGATGCAGCGGATGGGCGCCCAGATCAGTATCGAGGGCCACACCGCGATCGTGCACGGCCCGACCCCGTTGGCGGGGGCGCGGGTGCAGGCTTCTGATCTGCGCGCATCAGCGTGCCTGGTACTGGCGGGGCTGGCGGCGCAGGGCGAAACCATCATCGAACGCGTCTATCATATTGATCGTGGTTATGAAAAGATCGAAGCGAAACTGCGCGCGGTAGGGGCCGACATCGAACGCCTCAGAGATTCACCGACCGCGCCCCTTCCTCCGCTTGAAGCGATAACTACCATCGAACAAGTCTGAAACGACAGGGCTCGGTGCGAGTGATAATTCTGCGCCAGAGGAAATCCATATGCCCGAACAGAGCTGCCTCTTTTGTCGGATCATTGCCGGGGAAATTCCCGCCGACATCATTTATCAGGACGAGCACTGCCTCGTTTTCCGCGATGTCAATCCGCAATCGCCCGTACATGCGCTCGTCATTCCGCGCACGCACGTCAAATCGCTGCGCGAAGCCTCGCGGATCGACAGCGCGACGCTGGGTCATCTCCTTCACGTCGCGGCACGCATCGCCGACGAGCAGGGGCTCTCCGAAAGCGGTCCCCCACAACCGAAGCCTCCCCCCTGGCACCTTCAGGCCTCGATACCGGCATCGTTGCCGATCCAGACCCGGATCCGACGCTGGC
>JANOGZ010000191.1:0-2589 GCA_031406255.1 Pyrinomonadaceae bacterium
GGTACCGGCTTCTGGTACGGGCTGTCGCCACTATTCTATTTCAATTATGGTTGGAGACGAAGCGGGCCGTCTGATGCTGGAGCCAGGCAGCCGCCCGCGCCTAGCTGGGTCTTGGGGAAATACGCGGCTCGGCCGTCAGCTGCCAGCCGTTGTGACGCTTCAGGCTATAAAAATAAGATGTCCTGAGTTACATTATCATTCAAGCGTGAGGGCCCTTTCCGTAAAGATGCGACTTTCAGATGCGTGATTTTGTCGATCGGCACTCCATCGTCCGGCAGATCTGGGGAAACTCCGACCTCGTCCTGCTCATCTTCGCGGGTTCGGCGGCGGAGTTCGCGCTCAATCGTGCCGTTGACTGGCTCTTCTTTACAAACAAGCTCCCACGTGACCCGATCGGTCGACTCTTCTCGACCGTCCGCTACGCCCAGGATATTGTGTTCGTCAGTGAGGAGGCGGCACGGCTGACGCTCGACCGCATCAATGCGGCGCACGGCTCGGTCGAACGCCAGCGCGGTCAAACCATTCCGGAGTGGGCATACCGCGACGTGCTCTATATGCTGATCGATTATTCAGAGCGTGCCTACCGACTGCTCTACCGTCCCTTAACCATCGCCGAGCGACAGGAACTCTTCGCCGTATTTCGACGCGTCGGCGAAGGGCTACACATCCCGGACCTGCCGTCGACCTTTACCGACTGGCGGCAGGATCGCCAATGTCACCTGACGCGCGATCTGGCATACAGCCCGTACACCTCCGCCCTCTACCGGCGGTATCGTCAACATCTGGGTGAGGGGCGTTACCAGTTACTGCTTCAGGTGCAAGCGTTGCTCGTGCCCGACGAGGTGCGCCGCCTGCTGCGGCTCAGCCCGAACAAACTGCTCTCCCTCCTCGTCCGGATGTACGGGGTCGTCGATCGGTTCAGCCTTCAAGCTGTCCTTCATAGTTTGTTAATACCATCGCGGTACTACGATGATGTGCGAAAGCTCGACCGAGGGGTGGGGCTTAATCAATGACACGGAAGCATCGCGCCCGCGTCTGGCAGCGTAAAACCACTCCGTCGAAACCTATTTGCTTGGCAGCGGCGGGAAATACGTGCCGCTGAAATCTGCCGGCGCTAGAGCGCCCGCCATGCCGTCCTCGCCACTACTGCTCAGGAATGGAATCTCGATGGTCACGATGACCCCGCCGTGAGGGGCATCCATCATCTCCAGGCGGTGTGCCGAGCCGTAGAGCTGACTGAGGCGCGCCCGCGTGTTCGCCAGGCCAATCCCCCCGCCGAAGGACGGCGGCCCGTTTGACGTGAGGGCCCGTTCGAGCCCCTGGCCGTTATCAGTGACCTGCAAACGTAACATCCCGTCCTTCCGTTCGGATCTGATTTCGATCCTGCCGGGAGCAGCGCGCGGCGCGATGCCATGCCGGATCGCGTTCTCGACGATCGGTTGCAGGATCAGGTTGGGCACGCGGCAGTTTAGTGTCTGCGGGTCGATGGCGACGCTCGTCGTGAGACGGTCGTTAAAACGAGTGCGTTCGATCTCGAGGTAGCAGTGCAGAAACTCCAACTCCTGCCGGAGCAGGACTTCCTGGGGGGCGGAGTTCTCCAACGTCATACGCAGGAAGTCGCCGAGCCGCGCGATCATATTATCGGCGGCGACAGGGTCTTTATAGATGAGTGAAGAGATCGAGTGTAGCGTATTGAAGAGGAAGTGGGGATGCAGCTGCATCTTGAGGGCCTGTAACTGCGCCTGCGAAGCTCTCAGCTCACCTTCGCGGTACCGCTGATAATAGTCGAGGGCATGGCTGATCAGGACGATGATCCAGTAGACGAGCAGTTCCTTATCGAGGTGGCCGAACGTGCGTGCCGCCAGGTTGTAAGGCGTGAGGCGGCTGATGCCGTCGTAGAACAACGCGTCGAGGGTGACGTGTCCCGCCGCCCAGACGGTCGAAATCAAAATGCCGGCCAGCGCATGGATCGCCACATGGCGACGCCAGTTATGCCGCTCGATCGGGTAGCGGCGCGCGAGCCGGAGCACCAGCGGAGTGGCCAGCGCAAAAATATAGACACAACTCAGTTGCCACACGAGCGCCTCCGAAAAGGTCACGGGACGCGCAGTTTTCGCCACCAGGAAATAGACCTGGCTGGCGAAAAAGATGCCGACCAGCGTCCAGATACCCCAGATAAAGCCCAGACGGATCACACGATGACGGAGTCCAGGCCCGATTACGCTGCCATTAGATTCATAAAGCATGGTAGCCTTATCATCTCAAGTACCCTGAGCAAAGACAAGCGACTGTGAGTGAGCGCGACTGCGGCCTATTCAGTTCCCGCAACGCCTCAAATAGAGCCGGAAACGGCAGGTCGCGCAGAGAAAGGAAGCGCCGATGTCACAAGATAGCCCCCGCCCTGGTTCACATCTACGGCCCGGCCAGTTTTACGGGGCGGTTATCGGAAAGCGCCGGTGCCCCGGTCTGGTGCTTTCCGAGCTCAGGCATGTCGGCCGGAGGAAATTACCCGAACATTCTCACGAGCTGGCATATTTTTGTTTGCTTATCGATGGCGCTTATTCTGAGTCTTACGGGAGGCGGACGGTC
>JANOGZ010000606.1:0-1803 GCA_031406255.1 Pyrinomonadaceae bacterium
CACCGCCACCGGTGATCCACGTCCATCACGATAGCGCTCCGGCTGGAGCGCGGGGATGTATCTTACCCGGTTCCGGTGGCGGCGCTTGAGCGATCCCCGGCGGATTCCCTGCTCTCTCTAAATCTGTTGGCATACGCTCGCTCATCATAGTCACTACCGTATGCTGTTCGACTCACAAACCGACTCAGAGGGCTCTCCGAACCACCGTCTCTCCGCACTCAGGGCAGGTGTGAGCCTGTTCGAGAATGCCTCCCAGCTCGGGGTCGGCGGCCTCCGGCTCGGCGAGCGTCGCGACGAGATCAAGCTTATCGGCGTGGTGGTTCATCTCCACTTTGCACTGCGGGCAGATCACCTTTTTACTTTCCGGCATAAAAACCTTTCCGCGACGCGCGACTGGCGTACACATCAATGATCGAGTTTTTCAATCTGTTGTTGGAAGTGGGCCCGCCATTTCTCGGGGAGCGCGGCAACCCGCACCGCCCGCCGCAGCAACTCCGGATCACTCGCCGAACTGTGTGCGTACAACCCGGTCACGTCCGCAACTGTGACACGGTGCGCGTCGCGCCCGGTTAAAACGATGGCATCGCCGGCTCCGACTTCGCCTTCCTGCACCACCGCGAAATAGAAGCCGGTGCGGCCGCTGGCCAAGAAACGTTTGATGATGTCGGAGCGCCCGAACTTGATCCCCAGCTTGTAACAGGGCATCCGCGGCTCCGTGACCATCACCTGCGCCGACCCGATACGAAACCGGTCTCCGATGTGGACGCTATCTTCGAGCAGGCCCGTGGTCGTAAAGTTCTCGCCGAACATCCCCCACGGCAAATCCATCTCCGGCAGCTCGGCGCGCCAGTAGTCGTAATGCTCGGAAGGGTACGCGTAGACGGCCTTGGTCGGCCCGCCATGGACGTTCAAATCGGCCTGCCGGTCGCCATCGAGATTGAGCGTCCGCAGCATGACGCGCCCTTCGACCGGCTTTTTAAAGATTCCGGTCGAGACGGCTTCGCCCCTCGACATCACGAGGCGCGGGCGCCCCACATTGACCGAAACAAGCTTCATAAATGCCGCTTCATCCTCAGCTCGTGCGGTGACGGAGATTCGCTCCCGCTCCATACAAGCGCGCGGTGGTCGTTTTCCGTGCTCTACGCGATCGAAATACTCTCACGACCGTAACGCAGAACTTTTGCCATCCAGATCAGTTCCTGAAGGAATTGATCGATGCGCTTGACGTAAGCCTGATCGAGTAGTTTGCCCGACTCGTCGAAGACATTCTGGACCTGAGAGAAGTTCCCATCCCAGAAGATCGTCACGAGGCCCAGTTCCCTCATCACGGGAAGCAGGTTTTGAATCACGCGTGTGCCGCCGAAGCTGCCCGCCGAGACGCCGCAGATGCCGACCGCTTTGTGGATATATTCCTTCAAGTTCGAATCGAGCGCGTGTTTGAGCAATCCCGGATAGCCGTGATTGTATTCCGGGGTCACGATGATGAGCCCATCGGCGCGCGACATGGTTGCGGAAAACCGGGCGTCTTTGATCGCCTCGCCCGCATCCTCTGTGGAAAAAGGTAGATCGCGGACGTCGATCAACTCCGTTTCGACGCCCTCGCGCCGCGCGGTCTCTTCAAACACGAAGCGCGCGACGTACTCGCTCAGGCGACCCTGCCGCGCCGTGCCGAGTAGGACGGGAATAAAAAGCGGTCGGTTTGCGCTCATATCGAAGGCTCTCAATCAAAGGACGTTTGCGGATGAACCGCACAACGTGAACCGCGCGATTTTATCAAAATCTCCGAGAAGACCCCGACCATTT
>JANOGZ010000607.1:0-1176 GCA_031406255.1 Pyrinomonadaceae bacterium
CGGACTATGACAACACCCAACATCTCATGGGTAAAACCCCCACAGAGCATCAAAGGCTTGGATCGCCTCGGCGTACGCGCTCCGTGCGAGAGCCTCTACGCGCAGCTCGTGCCCGGAATCACCAACGCCACTGACCGCGGACCCATTTCGGAGACTCTTAGTTCTCGCGGAAGAGATAGATGGAATTTCCGATTACGGCCTCGGGCGTGTGGTCCCGATAGCTGGCAAAGACATTGGTTCTCTGCTCGCCGTGACCCCGACCGTTCCCTTTGTCACCCCCGGGCACGGTCGAGCCGTTAAGAAAGGCGGCGCCGATGGCGACGTAGCGCGTCTCCGGCAGCTTCACTTCGGGCGGCGTGATCAGGTCATGATATTTTACGCCGTAATGATTCATGGTCCCCCATGCCCCGGAAAGCGCTCCGCGCACCTCCGTCTCACCGCGCGCGCGCAGGTAATCTGCCAGTTCCGCCACGTCATCTCCCCACTCAACGTTGGAATCCGACAGGTAGGACCAGTGCGGGCGCCCTGACGCGAGCTGGTTCATGTAAGGTACATAGTCCGGATATACGCGCATGGCCTCGACGCCCATCCATAAAAGCGCTGCGGACGCGAAGACGATACTTGCACGGCGCAGCCGCGGCGACCCGAACAGACGGTCAAGCAGCGCCCCGCTCAGGATGAAAAGAAACGGGTAGACGGGAAGGAAATGCCTGATCCCGATATTGATGTGGCTCGTCATCGAGAACGCCACGTAGATGGCCAGTGGAATGATGAGAACCGCAAAAACCCTGTCTCGTTTAGCCAGCAGCCTCGCCAGTGCCCACCCGAGCGCGGCGAGCGAGAGCAGCAGAAAGGGTATCGAGGTCTTCAACGCGAACGCCACGGGAAAGTAGTACCACCATCCGTAATCGCTATGCATCCCGAGCAGCGACGCGGCGTGACCATATTGATTATGAATCACGACGTTATATAGACCGAAAAGAAAGTATGTCGGCACAATCTTTGAAAGTACGCGAAAGCCTGCCATCAATTCATCGAATATCGGAGCCGACTTTGAGTTTACCCACTCCACGTCGGACGCTTCGATCGGTGGACTTTGAAAATAGTATGAGGCGTTAACGATAAGCAGCATAACGAGCGCGGCGAGACCCACATGAAGCGCGAGCCGCGCTCTCC
>JANOGZ010000213.1:0-6518 GCA_031406255.1 Pyrinomonadaceae bacterium
TAAAGTCCATTTTTTAATCTTTTACAAAAACCTTTCATTATCTGAAAATACGCCCCGGGCCAGAAGTGCTCGGCCTGCTCGCGCGCGATTATCCATACGGATATTTACGAACCGATGGTGGAGAAGATCGTCGAGCGCACCGAGAAACTCAAAGTCGGCGATCCGACCGATCCGTCAATCAACATGAGCGCCGTGATTAACCAGAAGGCTTTTAAAACGATCAACGAGTACATCGAGAAAGGCAAGGCGGAGGGCGGGCGCGTCGTCGCCGGCGGCGGCGCTGACGGCGAGCAGGGCTTCTTTATCGAGCCGACGGTGATCGCCGATGTCGCGCCGGGCGCGACCATCGAACAACAGGAAATCTTCGGCCCGGTGTTGGCCGTCATTAAAGCGCGCGATTTCGATGATGCGCTGCGGATCGCCAATGATACGGAATATGGTCTGACGGGCGCGCTCTACAGTAACGATCCGGAAAAGATCGAACGCGCGCGGCGCGAGTTCCATGTCGGCAATCTCTACTTCAATCGAAAATGTACGGGCGCGCTCGTCGGCGCTCACCCCTTCGGCGGGTTCAATATGTCCGGCACCGACTCGAAAGCGGGCGGGCCGGATTACCTGGGCCTCTTTATGCAGGCCAAAGTCTCGTCGGCCAAAATGCGCGCCGGCGAGAGCGCCAAAGAGAAGCGCACCGCCATCTGAGGCAAGAAATCAGTGGTCAGTGGTCAGTGGTCAGCCGATCATGTGTGATGTCGATCTTCAGGCACAAGGCGCGAGTTTCTTTCCTTTAGCTGATAGCTGACCACTGACCACTGATTTTATGCGATTGATTTTCATGGGCACGCCCGAGACGGCGGTGCCGACGCTGCGCCGATGCGTCGAAGATGGTCATCAGGTGGTGGCCGTGTGGACGCAACCGGATCGTCCGGCGGGCCGCGGCAATAAACTCACCGCACCGCCGGTGAAGGAATACGCGCTCGCGCAGGGGCTGACGGTTTATCAGCCGTCAAAGATAAAAACCGCTGAAGCGCAGGCGCTATTCGCTTCGCACGACGCGGACGCGGCGGTGGTCGTCGCCTATGGTCGGATTCTTCCCGCCTCTTTTCTTGATACTCCGCGAAGGGGGTGTCTCAACGTCCATTTCTCGCTGCTGCCGAAATACAGGGGCGCGGCGCCGGTCAACTGGGCGATTGTGCGCGGTGAACGAGAGACGGGTGTCACGACGATGCAAATAGACGAAGGGCTGGACACGGGAGCCATTCTGCTGCAGCGCACGGTCGGCATCAGAGA
Organism: Pyrinomonadaceae bacterium; assembly: GCA_031406255.1. Lineage (GTDB taxonomy): Bacteria > Acidobacteriota > Blastocatellia > Pyrinomonadales > Pyrinomonadaceae > JANOGZ01. Next base: position 1,288 of record JANOGZ010000213.1, read on the forward strand.
GATGGAAACTGCGCCGCAGCTGCTGGCGCGGCTCGCGCCGCTGGGCGCTGACCTGCTGGGTGAAACGCTCTCGCGCCTGGAAGAGATCGAGCCCCGCGCGCAGCGCGACGAGGACGCGCCGCCCGCTCCGATCCTCCGGCGCGAGGATGGGCGGATCAACTGGGCGGACAGCGCTTTCGAGATCGAGCGGCGCGTGCGCGGCTTGCAACCATGGCCCGGCGCTCATACCGAGTATGACGCGCGCCGTCTTATTATCTGGCGCGCCGAAGCCCTCTCGCAGGAGGAGCGTCGCGGTGCCTGCGGAGAGATTATCGAGGCACAGGCTGACCGCCTGGCGGTGGCGTGCGGTGATCAAACAGCGCTGCGCCTCCGGGAGGTACAGAGTGAGGGGCGGCGGCGCATGAGCGCGCAGGATTTTCTCAACGGCACGCATATCCGTGCGGGAGAGCGACTGGGATGAGCGCGCGCGTGCAGAACGAAGGGAGAGGTCACCGGGGAGCGCCGGGTGGACGCGGCGGCAGTGTCTCGCCCGCCCGTCGCGCGGCGTTCGAGATCCTACGCCGCGTCGAAGAGGAAGACGCGTTTGCCTCGATCCTGCTGGCGAATCTGACGGAGGAGTTGAGTGCCGTAGACCGCGCGCTCTGTTACGAACTCGTGCTTGGCGTGTTGCGCTGGCAACTCTGGCTGGATCGTACGCTGGAGTATTACGCCCGCCGCCGCGCTGATGAACTGGATGCCCCGGTCAGACGCGCGCTCCGACTCGGTTTATACCAGTTACGCTTCCTGTCGCGCATCCCGGCATCGGCGGCGGTCAACGAGTCGGTCAACATCGCGCATGAGGTGAGGCTGCGTTCGGCCACCGGCTTTATCAACGCGGTGCTCCGGCGCGCGACGCGCGAGCCGGATCATAATCCCGCCGAAGCGCCGGATATTGCTGATACCTTCGAGCGGATCGCGATTAAAACTTCGCATCCGGTATGGCTGATCGAGCGGTGGAGCGCAGCGTTTGGCGTGGATGAAGCGGAGGCTTTCGCGCGTTCTAATAATCAAATGCCGCCAAACGCCTTTCGCCTTAATCCCCTGAAGTCCACCGGCCCGTCGCTCCTGGAAAGGTTGCGCGAGGCGGGCGACCGACCCGTGCCATCGCGCGTTGCGCCGGGCGCGTGGCGCAGTGAGGGCTCTGGAGGCGCGCTTCTTCTGCGCACGCTGGCGCAGGAAGGCCTGATCTACATACAGGACGAGGCATCGCAACTCGTAGCTCACGCATTGGAAGCGCGCACGGGCGAGCGCGTGCTTGACGCCTGCGCCGCTCCCGGAAGCAAAACGACACACGTCGCGGCGCACGGCGGCGCGCGGGTGTTGATCGTCGCGGGCGATCGCTATGAGCATCGCCTGCGTACTGTACGGGAGTCGGCTCTGAGGCAGGGGCTCAGGAACATTGATCTGATCGCGCTCGACGCCGAAAAAGAATTGCCTTTCGCGCCTGATTCCTTTGATCGCGTATTAGTAGACGCACCGTGTACGGGAACGGGTACGCTCCGGCGCAACCCGGAAATACGCTGGCGCATCTCAGCCTCCGACATCACGCAACTCGCCGTGCGCCAACAAGATATTCTTTTCAACGCGGCGCGCGTCGTGCGTCGCGGCGGGCGGCTGGTGTACTCCACCTGCTCCGTCGAAAGAGAAGAGAATGAGCATGTGATCGCCGCATTTCTCGATGCGCATGCCACTTTTACACAGGTTCAGCCGGCCGTTCTGAAGGCTTTTCTGACCCCTTCGGGCAGCGCCCGTTTATGGCCGCACAAAGAAGCGACGGATGGCTTCTTCATTGCCGCGTTCGAGCACAGAAGTTAAGCGCTGACTGGTACTTGCGGCGCGTCGTGAGCGGGTGTTAGACTCCTCCTCGTGAAACTGACGCCTTCTGGGCGCGACGGAGAGGCGGCACGAAACTGTGGCTTTGGCAAACCGGCCGATGTTGATGGCATTGAGTAAGATCGGCATCATCGTCGGCATCGGCCTGGCTTTCCTGCTCGGTCTGGCGGGCACTGTTTATCTCTCGCTGCGGAGCCCGGAGGTAAAAGTGCCGGATGTCATCGGACAGACTCGGTGGAGCGGTGAAGCCGCCCTCGAGGGCGCGGGCTTGAATGTTCGGGTGCGCGCCACGCGCTTCAAAGCGGATGTCAAAGCGGACACGATTCTGGATCAATCACCGCGCGCCGATGAAGTTATTAAGGTAGGCCAGACGGTTGCGATCGTCGTCAGCCGCGCTCAAGCCAGGGAGGGCGAGAGCGCCGCGTCTGAATCTGCTGCCGCACCATCCCCTGAAGAAACGAAAGAGCCTGCGGAAAATCGGAACGCCGGCGAAGCTTCCAGGGCGAAAAACGAGAATCAGAACAAAGAGCGACGTAACAGAAACGCTAATAATAGAAACGCAAACAATAAAAACGAGAATAACAGACCGGCGGGCAATCGCAACGCGAATTCAAACGCCAATCGGAATGCCAACCGCAACCAGAATGCAAAAAATCGTAATGCGAATGCCAATCGCAATTCTAACACCGGACGTCAGAATGGGAACAATTCGAACCGTCGCGCTCCGGTGATTTCCACGCCGCCAGATTAATCCGGGCGGCGCGCGATGAGATTTTCCGTCAAGGCTTATCCCGACAAACTCGGTTTTGGTCCTCGTCTTTTGACTACTACTACTGCGCGCGCTCGTTCTGCCAACGAGCAAAAGCGCATCCCGGAGAAAAAGCGATGGTAGAAATAGCCCCCTCTATTCTGTCTGCCGATTTCGCGCGCCTCGGCGAAGGCATCGAAGCGGTCGAGCGCGGCGGTGCGACCGTTATTCACTGCGATGTGATGGATGGTCATTTCGTGCCCAATATTACGATCGGCCTCCCCGTCGTCAAATCACTGGCGAAAATAACGAAGGTAACGCTCGATACGCATCTCATGATCTCGGAACCGGGCCGCTACGCCGAGCAGTTTATTGATGCCGGCGCGAAAATGGTTTCGGTTCATGTGGAGATTGACGCGCATCTTAACCGGACGCTGACGGCGATCCGTAATCGCGGCGCGCTGGCCGGCATCGCGATCAATCCGGGAACGCCCCTTACCGCCCTTGAAGAGGCGCTCCCCTTTGCCGATTACGTGCTCATTATGTCCGTCAACCCCGGTTTTGGCGGACAGAAGTTTATCCCGACATCGCTCGATAAGGTACGCCGCCTGAAGCGGATGATCGATGAGCGCGGCTTGAAGACGCGCATCGAGATTGATGGCGGTATTGATAAGAGCAATATCGCCGAGATTGCCGCCGCCGGGGCGGAGATCATGGTCGCCGGAACGGCCGTTTTCGGTGAGGATGATCCGGCGCGCGCCGTTCGCGAGCTGCTCGAAACCACAGTAGAATGGGTCTGAGGGTAAGAATGAAGGCGAAATGATCGATGTGGTTATGCGTCAGTTGATCGTTTCGAGGGTCGGTTGCCAGTCATCTAGTTTGATGGAGGTTTTTTAGTAATGCGTTTTCGGTTTGTCCTACTGGTCGCTGTGTGCGCTGCCTTAGCCTGCGGGAGCGGCGTCTCCATTTATGCCCAGAGCGAGGCGACGCCCATCCAGCAATTAGATGTGATGCGCTCACGTCTTGATACCATGCGCCGCACGCTTAATGGCGCCGTCGCCGGGCTTAACGCCACTGACCAGAGCGCGCAAAAACCCGCGACGCTGGACGACCCGCGCACACGCCTGCGCGGACTGGAACAGGAAGTCAATACCCTTCTCTCCGAAGTCAACGATGTTCGCAGCAAACAAGAGCGTGCCGAGCGCTACGACCCCACTATACTGGATAAGTTGAAGACCTCGATCAGCGATCTGGATGAACGCGTGCAGGCGGCGCTCCGCGATACGGCGAGCGCACGCCGCAGCGCCGCCGCTACGGCACCTGCCGATACCGCTACGGGCGCCACGAAAAAGAAGAAGAAGAAAGGCACCCTCTTCGGTCGCCTGTTCGGAGGCGGCGGCGATGAAAAGTACGAAGAATTGGTCGGTACGGTCGCTCCGGGGCGCGACCGCGTACTCTTTGAAGAGGCGGCGACTGAATCGCGTAAAAACAACTACGAGACGGCGCGCGCGCTCTTCAATGTGATTATCACTACGTATCCGGAATCGGCCTACTTGCCGCTCTCCAAGCTCGCCATCGCCGATACGTTTTACCTCGAGGGCACGACGAGCACTTTGATCCAGGCCGGGGCCGCATATCAAGACTGGCTCGCTTTCTTCCCGACCGATCCGCTGGCTGATGACGTGATGCTGAAGATCGCCGAAGTTGAAATGCGCAAGATGGGGTTGCCGGATCGTGATGTGACGTCTGCGCGCAAGGCCGAGCAGCGTTTGAAGGTTCTTCTGCAACAATTCCCCAACACCTCTCTGCGACCCGAAGCGGAGATTCGCTTGCGCGAGGTGCAGGAGAATCTGGCGATGCACAATCTGCTGGTCGGGAATCAGTATTACGACCGCTTCTTCCAGGGTAAGGCTCCCAATCCGAAGGGCGCGCAGTCGCGGTACCGTGAAATCGTCGAGAAGTTCCCAAACTTCTCCTACATGGACGAGGTGCTCTATCGTCTGGCCGTAACCTACGTACAGGAAGAAGAACCTGATGAGGCCGCGAAGTATTTCCAACAATTAGCGCGCAACTATCCTAATAGCAAGCATGCCGAGAAAGCGCGCGAGCAATTGGACGCCATCGGTGCGCCGGCTCCCGAGCCTGACATGAAGAAAATGAATGTGCCGACTCCAGTTCGTCCGAGCATGACGCAGAAGATTTTGCGCGAAGTGCTCGGAACGACGCCGGTAACCGTGGATAAGAGCGGCATCCTGATCAGCAATAAGAGCAAGGACGCGAGCCTGATTGATGAGGCGATACGCAATGGCGGTCAGCTTCCCATCACGACGCCGACGGTCCCCGTCCAGCGTCGTCCACCAGCGCGGCAGCTCCAGACAGCTCCCCCGACGGCGACCCCGACCACTAAGTCGGGCGGCGCACAGGGCATTACGGCAACGCCGACACAGCCCGGTCCGCCCGCAAGCGGCAGCACGACGCCGCTGCCGGCGACGACTCCGCAGACCGGAGCGCCCACCCCGACCGATGCTCCGACCCCGGCGAAGAAGCCGTAAGAGCATCGGAGAAAGAAAGCATCGTTGTGATCGGCCTCTTAAACGTTTGGGAATGAGGA
>JANOGZ010000246.1:0-5471 GCA_031406255.1 Pyrinomonadaceae bacterium
GCGAGCATTTCGATATCTGCTCGCTGCTGGAAATCAAGCGGGGCCTCGTCGTTATCACCAAGACGGATCTGGTTGATGAGGAATTGCTGGCGCTCGTTCGCGCCGAGGCGGAAGAATTAGTGGCGGGATCATTTCTGGAGGGCGCGGCTCTCGTCGCCGTCAGCGCACGCACCGGCCGAGGGCTCGATGAAGTAAAAGAGACGCTGCGCGCCGTCGCCATCGCCGCGCCCGCGCGTTCTTCGCAGACTGTGGCGCGGCTGCCTGTCGATCGCGCCTTCACGATGCGCGGTTTTGGCACGGTGGTGACGGGAACGCTCATCGCCGGCGAGATCGCCGAAGGCGACGAGATGGAGTTGCTCCCCGCGGGCGCGCGGGCGCGCGTGCGGGGAGTTCAGGTGCACGGCGCAAGTGTCCGGGCCGCCACGGCTGGACAGAGAACGGCCGTCAATCTCGGCGGCGTCGAAGCCTCCGCGGTCGAGCGTGGAATGGTGCTCGCGCCGGTCGGGCGCTTACTCCCAACACAGATTATCGATGCGCACGTGGAAGTGCTGGCGGGCGCGCCGCGCGCGCTCCGCACACGCCAGCGCGTGCGCGTTCATCTTGGCACCGCCGAAGTGTTGGCGCGGGTGCAGGTACTGGAGGAGGGGGACGAGATCGCGGCCGGCTCAAGCGGTATGGCGCAACTACGGCTCGAATCGCCGGTGGTCGCTCTTCCCGCGGAGCGCTTTATTATCCGCTCTTATTCTCCGCAACATACGTTCGCGGGCGGGCGCGTGCTCGATGCGCAGGCCGTGAAGCATCGCGGGCGGGCTAACCGCGATGCGGCGCGAGCGTTTCTGCTTGAGCTTCTTGCCGGGGCGGAGCTGGCGTCACAATTGTCGAGCTTTGTCGAAGCAACTGGCGAGCGTGGCCTCCGACGCGCCGAGCTGGCGGCACGCACGGGTTGGCGGGATGACGTGCTCGATGGCGCGCTGGCTGAAGCACGGAAGCGCGGCCGCGTATTCGATGCCGAGGGCGTCAGCATCGGACAGGCGAGCTTCATGCGCCTCCTCAGAGCGGCCGGCGAAGCAGTTGAAGCACACCACCGGCGCGACCCGCTCGCGCGTGGCCTGGCGCGCGAGACCCTCCGCGAGCGCGTCTTCGATCATGCGGCGCCGGAAGTGTTTCGCGCGATAATGCATCATGCCGAAAGCAGGGGCGAGCTCGTCTCCGAGAGAGACATCGTGCGCGCGCGCGCGCATCGCCTCGCTCTTTCAGTGGCGGATACGGAGGCGCAGCAGCGCCTGGAAAAGGTTTACCGGGAGGCCGGTCTTGAAGCGCCAACGTTTGACGAAGCGCTGGCGCGCTGCGGCGGCAATGGTAGCGCGCCGCCACTGCGGCGCGAGCATGGGCGCAAACTCTTACAGCTTTTGCTGGACGCGGGCACGCTCGTCCGTCTTCGTGACGATCTGTTTCTTCATCGGGAGGCGCTCGAGCGCCTCACGGCGGCGCTGCGCGAATACGCCGCGCGTCACGAACCGGAGCGGATGATAGATATCACGGCCTTCAAAGCGCTTTCGGGCGTCTCGCGCAAGTATGCCATTCCGCTGCTTGAGTATCTCGATCGTGAGCGCGTGACGCGCCGCGCCGGAGACCGCCGCCTCATTCTTTAAAATCTCCGGCGATTCTCGCGCCCGTCGCCGCTCTTCGTGGGGCGCTTGTTTTGACGGGGAAGATGTCCGTAATAGTAAAAACATTCTTGCTTCTCACGCGCGAGGGCGGTAACATGCAGGGTGCATCCAGGCTGTTTTAGTGGAAAACAAAAGCATTAGGCTCAGTCTCTTCGAATTTCTCGAAGCGTTGAGCTGGCTCTATATTTCTTAAGCCGACTTTTTTCGCTAAACTTACAACGGACGCCGGAGGTATAACATGCAAAAGCTATTAGACGTTCTGTGCATCGTGGGAGGATTTATCGCACTCGCAGTCGCGCTTTGGCAGTTTGTTCTATTTATCAGGTCTCCCGGCGCGGAGGGCAACACAACGCATCTATGGTTTGCCATTGCCGCTTTCGTCGTGACGGGTGTTTGTGCGCTCGGCTTTTTCGTGCGCCACGTCAACAAGGAAGAGGAAATTCACATCACGCAGTAAGCAGCCTGTTGTTTGATGCGTGAAGTCGAGAGTTGGCGACTGGGACGACCGCCCCGCTTGTGCCCTGGACGAATGAGCGAGCGTGGGCGGCTCGGTCGCGCGCTCGTCGAGAGTGTGGACGCCGTTTGCTGCTGCCAGAGAGAGTCGCCTCGCCTCTGGCGCAAACGGCGTTCTATTTTTCCCATCGAGTTTTAAGTGAACGATGTAGAGGAGAGCATTTGATGCTCATTGCGGCTTCGCTTTTTTTGCTGCTGGCGCAGGCGGATCAGTCGTACCGGACGCCGTCTTATTTTGTGCCGGTGACGCTCACGCTATTGCTCGGCGGGACGGTGGGCTGGCTGGTGGCGGCAGTCCTCGGCTTTGCGCGCGCGCGGGCGTTCGGTTCTTCGACGCGCTGGTTTGCGCTCACGTCCGTCTGTCTCTTGATTTATCACCTGCAGTTTCTCGTGTTGGCGCTCGGTCTTATTCAAAACGATTCGGACCTGGTGCTGAGCGTCGGCGCGTTCTTTAACTTGTTCGTCGCGCTCGGCGCGATCTGCGCGATTATCGGTTTCGTGCGGCTCACTGACCCGCGTCCGTAAATCCAGCACCCTACTTTCTGAAAGTTCTCTTCATGCGGAAGAAGTTGGCGTTTTTTGCCGCGCTCGCACTGATGGTCGGCGCGGCAGTTTTCTTTGCCCTATCCGACGAACGCCGTGAAGCGAAACACCGCGGATTCGTCTTCGTCACGCGTGACGGCCGCTTTGCTATTACTGGCGAGCCCTTCCGCTTCGTCGGCGCAAACGTGGCGGTCATGTATGGAAGGGATGAGCGCGCACGGATGCCGGAGACGCTGCGCCAGGCGGCGCATGACGGCGTCAGCGTGGTGCGCGTGTGGGCTTTTGGCGAGATCGATGAAAGCAATGGTCAGGCGGAAGAAGCCGGATCCAACGATGGGTCGGGCGAAAATCCCTTTCGCCGCGGTCCGGATGAATGGAACGAAGACGCCTTTGAGCATCTCGATCGCGTACTGGCAGAAGCCGCGCGTCATAACCTGCGTGTGCAGCTTTGCCTGGCCAACTGGTGGCGCGACACGGGCGGCGTGACACAATATCTCCGCCGGGCCGGAATCGATGATGCGGCCGACCCGCAACACCCATTTGGGATCAACGTCGAGAGCGCGATGCTGTTCTACACGAATACGGAAACGCGCCGCCTCTACCGCCAGCATGTCGAGCGGATCGTCTCACGCCGTAACACGGTCACCGGCGCTCTCTATCGCGATGATCCGACGATCATGGCTTACGAGTTGATGAACGAAGCGCAGGCACCGGCGGGCCGCACGGCGGAGCGCCGCGCTTGGATCGCGGAGATGAGCGCGTTTGTGAAGTCGCTTGACCCGAATCATCTCGTCACGCCGGGCACGTGGGGCTATCGCACTTCCTTCGAGCGGCGCGAGTGGCTGGAGGACCATCGCCTGCCGACCGTCGACTACTGCGATGTGCACCTCTACCCGCGCGATGATCTGGACAGTTTCGTGGATTCGCCGGAGGATTTACGAGCCTTTATCGATAATCGCGTCGCCGCGGCGATCTCCATCAGTAAACCGCTCGTGATCGGCGAGTTTGGGATGGTTGATGAAGGATACCGCGGGCTTTCGCAACCGGAATGGTTTCGCGCGTTCTTTGAAAGCGCGGCGAACGCGGGGGTGAGCGGCGCTTGTTTTTGGATTCTGACGCACGACCCGGAACGGGAATACGGGATAACTCATACGACGGCGCGTGATCAGGACGTGCGCCGCGAACTCATCCGCGCCTCCGAATTATTCGCCTCGATGCACGACAGAGAGCCGCCGGCCGGTTTGCGCGACGCCGGAAAGCACCTCGTGCCGCGACAGTTTACCTTCACACGGACGGCGGATGATCCCGCGACGCGACCGATCATGAAAGAACTGGACGACGAAACAGTCCTTTACCGCTTCTCACCGGAGCAGGCCGCGTGCGGGCGCTTCGAAAAACTGGGAAGCGGTTCCGGATACGTCTGGGGGACAGGCGCGGGCTTCTTCGAGTATGTCGTTCCGGGGCGGGATAAACGGTGGATTAGCGAGGTAGTCGTGCGCGCGCACCTTCAGCCGGCCCTGCCTGCCGGTGCCCACGGGCGCCTCGCGGCGACGCGCATCACCCTTTTCATTAACGGAACAGCATGCGGCTCACGGCTCGTTCCGACCGAAACCCCGCCGCGCGCCCTCATTCAGGAATGGCGCGTCACAGATCTACTCCCGCGCGCACGGGCGTCGCTCGGCCGGCCGCTCACGATCCGCTTTGCTGTTGAGGTGACAGCCGGGGAGCCATTCGGGCTGACGATCTCGAATTTCCCGGAAGGCTATGACGCGCACGGACGCGCCCCGCTTGAGATCGAGTTACGTTGAAGCGGAGTCACTGGCGGCGCGTCCGTTCCTGATTCTGCCGGCGTGCAGAGAGACCATCTGCTAGCGATTCAAAGCGCGTGCGGCTTCGCGCGCGTAGTAGGTGATGATGATGCTGGCGCCGGCGCGCCGGATGCCTGTCAGGGTTTCGAGCATGACGCGCTGCTCGTCTATCCAGCCCCGCGCGGCGGCTGCTTTGATCATCGCATACTCACCGGAGACGTGATACGCGGCGAGCGGCAGATCGAACCGATCGCGCACCAATTTAATAATATCCAGATAGGCCGTCGCGGGCTTGACCATCAAGATATCGGCGCCCTCGGCATAATCCAGTTCGGCTTCGCGCAGCGCCTCGCGCTCATTCGCTGCGTCCATCTGGTAAGAGCGCCGATCGCCGAATGCGGGTGTGCTGCCGGCGGCATCACGAAACGGGCCATAAAAGGCCGAAGCGTACTTTACGGCGTAGGACATAATCGCGGTGTGTTCGAGCCCCGCATCATCCAGGCCGTCACGGATCGCGCCGACCTGACCATCCATCATCGCCGACGGGGCGACAATGTCGGCCCCCGCTTCGGCCTGGCTGACGGCGGTGCGTGCCAGAAGCTCCAGAGATTCATCGTTGAGCACCTCACCCTCGCGGACGACGCCACAGTGGCCATGCGAAGTGTACTCGCACAGGCAGGTATCGGCGATGATCACGAGTTCGGGAGCGGCGCGACGCACGGCGCGGATCGCCTCCTGCACAATGCCGTTCGCCGCGTATGCGCCGGAAGCCATCTCGTCTTTCGTCTCCGGCAGACCGAACAGAATCACGGCGGGAATGCCCATCTCATAAGCGCCGGCAGCCTCACGCGCGATCTCATCAATTGAAAGATTGTAGACGCCCGGCATCGACGGTACTTCACGCCGCACGCCCTCGCCGGGGCACGCGAAGAGAGGT
>JANOGZ010000281.1:0-11604 GCA_031406255.1 Pyrinomonadaceae bacterium
GCTCCGGTGGCAAAATCGCAATACGAGCAACGCGAGCGGCAGAAGGGGATGTGTATGTAGATTCCAGACAGGCTCATCCTAGGAGGAGGATTATAGCACGCGCTCTGGCGGCGAACCCTTTTTTGCCGGTCCTTACAAGCATACGGGCCCGAGCGCCGAGCGCGGGCTCGGCGCTCGGGTTCCTTCTTCTCAGATTGGCGCCCGCGCCTTTACGGTCGCGCTTGATTTAGCTGCTGGAGGCTGCCGTCGCCGCTGACGCCGCGGACGGAACCGCTGCGCGCGACCCGCTCGGCTTCAGCGAAAGCGCGCAGGAAATTTTCGCCCAGCACCTTTCGCACGTCTCCTTCGCTGTAGCCGCGCCGCAACAGCTCATATGTAATATTCGGAAGCTGCGAAATATCCTGCACCCCCTCGGGCAAACTCGGCACACCGTCGAAATCCGATCCGAGCCCGACGTAATCGATCCCGGCGACGCGGACGATATGATCAAAATGATCGATCAGCGCGGAGAGCGGCGTGGGGGGCAGCGGATGAGCGGCGTAGAGCTTGTTCGTCTCCTCTTCCAGACGCTTCGGATCGTTTTTGTATTGTTCTTTCAACGCATCGAGCTGCGGCTTGAGCCGCGCGGCGCGTTCTTTGGAGGCGTCAACCGCTTTCTGGTCGATGAAGGCGGGAAAGAAGTTGACCATCACGACGCCGCCGTTCTTCGCGATGCGGCGCAGGAGGTCGTCCGGAATATTGCGCGGGTGATCGGCGAGCGCGCGCGCCGAAGAATGCGAAGCGATCACGGGCGCGCGCGAAACGTCCAGCACATCGCTCATCGTCTTATCGGAAACATGCGAGACATCAACGAGCATGCCGATGCGGTTCATCTCACGGACGACTTCTCTGCCGAATTCGGTCAATCCATTATGGCGCGCCTCGTCGCGCGAGGAATCCGCCCAGTCGTTGGTGTTGTTGTGCGTCAGCGTCATGTAACGCACGCCCAGACGGTAAAAGTCGCGCAGCGCAAAGAGCGAATTTTCAATCGCGTGGCCGCCCTCGATGCCCATCAGGGCGGCGATCTTCCCCTGCCGCTTGGCGCGACGGATATCGGCGACCGACGTCGCCATCATGATGTCGCCGGGGTGGCGTTCCGCCGCACGATAGACGACGTCGATCATATCCATCGCGCGCCGCGCCGATCCGCCCTCCTTCGCGTATTTCTGATCCACGTAGACGGAAAAAAACTGCCCCGTCATGCCGCCCTGCTTCATGCGCGCGAGATCCGTGTGGTATTTGCCGACGGACGAGGTGCCGAGATCATAGCCGTCATCGAGCATCATCGAAGTGATGTCGTTGTGCCCGTCAACGACAATCGCTTTGCGGTGGATTTTCAAAGCTTTGCGCCACAAACGCTCGTCGCGGGGCGGCGCGGTGGAAGCAGGGGTGGTTGGAGTTGTTTGAGGGCCGGTTACCCCTATTGTGCTCACCTGTGGAGAAGCGGGTGCGGCGAGCGAGAATAGGAGCAGCAGGGCACATGCGATGCGTCGCGAGAGTTTCCGTTTGTTCATTATGTTGTAAATGCTTCCAATGCGAGACGGTTCACATGAGCATAGCCTGATTATCGTGCTTGTCAACCATCTCTTTGAGCGTTTCACCGTCACGCCTGATCCGCTTCAAATAAAACAAGGCGATTCCGATGTCAAGGATCGGTTCAAGCAAGACGCAGATCAGTCCCCTTAAGTCACGCCTTCACCTGCTGCCCGGAATATAGGGCTTCTTTTGATACCTTTTGGCACGATTGTGCGAATCGTAGACATTCTGAAGGCTGAGCACGAGTTGGTACTGGGCGAGGGCTTCGGCCCGCTTGCCCAAAGCGTCGAATGCTTGCCCGGCGCGCAGGTGTGCCAGCGAGACTGAGCTTCTTTCCGACTTCGGCCAGTCCATCACTGCTTTATATCGCTCGATGGCCGTAGCATAGTTGCCCGCCGCAGTGAGCGCCTCGCCCCACTGATAGTTCACCACATCCGCGGCGCCGGCAATATGAGGATCCTTGAGCAGGTCAGTGAAAACACGCTCGCCCTCAGCGCCACGACCTACGCGGTAGAGCATCGCCGCGCGCTCGACGCCGAACAGGTAATTGCGCGGGTACTTGTTCGCGAGATAGCTAAGCAATTTGAGCGCAAGTTCGGGTTGATCTTCTCGACTGTAGATTCCGATCAGCAGCACCCGGGCGTCGTCTGATGAGTACTTGCCGCGGTCAGCGACCTCCTCAAGGTGTTTGATACCCTCTTTCTTTGATCCCTTCACCCCTGTGAGCCGTGCGAGTAGCCGCCATAGTAGCGGCAAACTGTCGACAAGGTATTCGTATAATCCTATGCTCAGATACGCATCGATAAAATTCGGGTCATGCTTAAGTACTTCCTTTTGATGCTGGATCGCCTTCTTCCCGGAACCGATTGCGCCCCCGAAACTGCGCTTAATGGTGATACTGTAAAGGGTGCGCAGACCGAACGCCGTCCCCTTATAGTAGAGTGATTCCGGGTCTTGTGGATTCTTTTGCAACTGTTCCTCAACCACATCCAGGGCCTTCTGGATCAATTCATTGAATTGGCGGTCGCGCTCCGGATCAACCTTGTCTTGGTCTGCGTCCTGTGCGTAGAATGATGCGCTTGAATAGAGAGACGAAGATAGCCGCCTGCTCGAATTGAGTGTTTCAAGCAGGAGGTTATTTGCGAGATAGATATATCCAGCCGGGTGGCCAGGCATGAGCTCTGTCATCTTTTGGTAGCGCTTACGCGCCATCTGATAGTCGAGATTGTAAAGCGCATCATTGCCCTCCTTCCTTAAGCGATCGAACTCCGTGATGACTGATTGGATATTTGACTTGTCTACAGCGCTGACTCTTCTTTGCTGCTGTGCCCCGGTCTGTCCGCGCGCAGAAGTCGCCACCATGAAATCTACTGGAAGAATCATGAACACCAAAAGTGGAATCATAACCGCACGCATACTTAAACTCCCTTACTTGAAACATTCGCACGAGCAGGTAATTCAGTTACAGCCGCGGCAACATCACGGACCTGAGTGATGTAAGACATTGAACGGATTGAACAGAAGGGCCGTGATAGAATTTCAGGCCGTCCAGCTTCGAGGTATTGCTATGGCAGCAAGAGACGATCAAAACGATGCCGCCCAACCCGTGAGATTATCCCCCGACGCTTCAGATGAAACAAGGTCTCGCACACAAGGTTCGTACGTTGGGATAACGCTGAATAACCGTTATCTCATTGAGAAAGAACTTGGACGTGGTGGCATCGGCGTAGTCTATCTGGCACGCGATCATCAACTGTTATTTAAGCCCGTCGTCATTAAAGTCCTCCTCGATCCACTGGGAGAACCGGATGACTATAACTGGTTTAAGCGAAAGTTTCGGCAAGAGATTGAAGCACTGGCCCGCATAGATCATCCGGGCATCGTCGGGGTATTTGATACTGGCGAAATGCCTGACGGAAAACCCTACTTCGTCATGCAATTTGTTGAAGGGTACAACCTGCGTTCAATAACGTCGGTCGGCGGCCTCGACCTGACACGGATCGCGCATATTATGCGGCAAATCGGTCAAGCGTTGAGTGCTGCCCACGACCGAGGAATCTGCCATCGTGACCTCAAGCCGGATAATATAATGCTGCAGAGTTTGGGCGAAGGAGAGGAATACGTCAAGCTAATAGATTTCGGGCTCGCGATGGTTAAAGATTCGCAGGTGGCCGCGAGCGATGAAACGTCCAAAGTAGCCGGGACGGTCGCGTACATGGCGCCCGAACAACTCATGGGAAAGCCCTCAGCCGCAAGCGATATCTACGCATTAGGCGTGATCGCTTACGAAATGGTGACGGGGCGACGTCCCTTCAAACCGGATACGCAGTTCCAACTTTTAGAAATGCAGCGAGAGGGGGTAAGGGTCAAGCCTTCAGCCTTACGCCCCAGCTTACCCGAAGCAGCCGAGGAGGTGATTCTAAGGGCGCTCTCGTTCGAGCCGACAGATCGCCCCCAGCGAGCACGGGACTTTGGTGAGGAATTGGCGCGGGTTTTGACGACTGGTGCGAGAAGTTTGACACATTCACCGCCGCCTGTGGCCGAAACTATCGCGCTCCTGACGACTGAACAAAATCTTGCCTTAAGACAGATGCGGGTGGCGCTCCTTTATAAGCGCAACGCCCAGCCGGACGAGCAGGTGTTGAAGCTGCTGCAAACGCAGTTTCTCGCGCACGGGCACGAGGTATTTATTGATCGGCACCTGACCATAGGGGTGGAGTGGGCGAGGGAAATCGAACGTCAGGTGCGCACTTCAGATGCTGTCATTCCTCTACTTTCTCGAGCTTCGATACTGAGCGAGATGATGACCTATGAAGTCCAGATCGCGCATGAGGCAACTCAGCAACAGGGTAAGCCGTGTTTGTTGCCCGTTCGGGTTGGATTTGAGGGTTCACTCCCCGACCCGCTGGCCAGCATCCTCGATCCGATACAGCACGCTTTGTGGAGCGGCCCGGAAGACGACCAAAGCTTGGTAAAAGAGCTGCTCGCCGCGCTCTGGCGCACGCCTTCACCGCCCAGACCGACCATCCTGCCGCGGAAGATGGAACCGGTCGGTGGCGCGGTCCCTTTAGATTCGCAGTTTTACATTGTTCGGCCAACCGACGAGGAGTTCAGCTCGGCCATTGAGCGGCACGACAGCATTGTGCTCGTCAAAGGGGCGCGTCAAATGGGCAAGACTTCATTATTGGCGCGGGGGCTGCAACAAGCGCGTGAGGAAGGCGCCAAAGTCGTCCTCACCGATTTTCAGGTACTCAACGCAGCCCACTTGGAATCGATCAACACGCTTTTGCTGACGCTCGCGGAAATGATTGCAGACCAGCTCGATCTCGATGTCCTCCCTGAACAAACATGGAATACCCACCGCGGTCCGAGTATGAACTTCGGACGGTATTTGCGACGCGAGGTGCTGGGCAAACTTTCGTGTCCGCTGGTGTGGGGGTTGGATGAGGTCGATCGGCTCTTCGCCTGCGATTATGGGAGCGAGGTCTTCGGGCTGTTTCGCTCCTGGCACAACGCGCGGTCGCTCGATCCTCAGGGTCCATGGCGACTGCTGACGCTGGCAATCGCCTATGCCACCGAAGCCCATCTATTTATCACTGACGTGAATCAGTCACCGTTCAATGTTGGGACTCGGCTGGTGCTCGATGACTTCACTCTCGAGCAGGTGGCGGAACTTAACCGCCGCTATGGTTCACCGATCAAGGGGACAGCCGAAGTGGCGCGTTATTATCGGCTGGTCAGCGGTCATCCGTACCTGGTGCGCAAAGGCCTGCACGAGATGGCCTCGCACGGCACCGGGCTGGCGGCCTTCGAAGCGGTTGTGGATCGCGATGAAGGTCCGTTCGGCGACCATTTACGCCGCATCCTGGTGTCGCTCGCGCAGGATCCGACTCTCTGTGACGTAGTGCGAGGCGTGCTTCGAGGCCAGCCGTGTCCGACGATGGAGAGTTTCTACCGATTACGAAGCGCGGGCGTGATGTCAGGAGATTCAGCGCGAGACGCACGGCCGCGCTGCCAACTCTACGCGACCTATCTAGAACGCCATCTCCTGTAGATGATCCAGGAAGAAGCACGAAAAGCTCCTGGCGTTGCTTCCTATGCTTTCCCGGTGAGGATAAACCGCCATGATCAGCATTCACACAAGTTTCTACGTTACGGGCGGGACTCTGCAGCGCGACGCTCCGAGTTATGTGCAACGGCAAGCGGACAGTGATTTGTACGCTGGTCTCACTCAGGGCGAATTCTGCTACGTCTTGACCTCACGCCAGATAGGCAAGTCCTCCCTGATGGTGCGCACGGCCGTGCGCTTGCGAGAAGAGGGGGCCGCTGTCGTTGTGCTCGATCTGACGGCATTGGGCCAGAACCTCACCGCCGAGCAGTGGTATTACGGCTTGCTTGGCCTGATCGGACAACAATTGGATCTCGAAGACGAACTGGACGAGTTCTGGCTCGAACACAATCGGCTGGGCCCGCTCCAGCGATGGATGCGGACAATCCGAGAGGCCGTGCTGCCGCGCTATACCGGTCGGGTGATGATCTTCGTCGATGAGATCGATGCCGTGCGCAGTCTGCCCTTCTCGACGGACGAGTTCTTCGCCGGCATCCGCGAGCTTTATAACCAGCGCGGTGAGGATGCGGAACTGAGACGGCTGACCTTCTGCTTGCTGGGCGTGGCCACACCATCAGACCTGATTAGCGATACGCGCACGACCCCGTTCAACATCGGGCGGCGCATCGAGTTGACTGATTTCACCGAAGCCGAAGCCGCGCCACTGGCTGAAGGACTGGGCAGGGAAGAGAAACTCGGGGCGGCGCTGCTCGAGCGAATACTCCACTGGACGGGCGGACATCCGTACCTCACGCAGCGGTTCTGTCAGGCGGTAGCTGAAGATGCAAGCGTGACTGATGTCCGCAGCGTTGACCGAGTTTGCGAGTCATTGTTTCTCTCGTGGCGCGCACGTGAACGGGATGACAACCTGCTGTTTGTGCGCGAGCGGATATTGAGGAGCGAAACAGATTTGGCCAGCTTGCTGGACCTGTACGCGCGCGTGCGCAAACACAAGCGGGTGCGCGATGACGAGACGAGCCCGTCGGTCAGCATTTTGCAGTTGGCGGGGATCACACGAGTGGTGGACGGCTACCTCCACGTGCGCAACCTGATCTATTACCGCGTGTTCGATCAGGAATGGATCGTGGCCAACATGCCGGACGCGGAACGGCGTCGACAGCGCGCAGCCTACCGTCGCGGTCTTCTGCGCGCGACGGTCGTGGCCGCAGTCATTCTTGCCGTGATGACCAGCTTGGTCTTCATCGCTATTCAAAACGCTCAAGCGGCTCAGAGCGCCCTGGCGGAAGCCAAAAAGCAGCAAAAGATCAGCGAGCAACAACGAATCGAAACCGAGAAGCAGCGAAAGATTGCCGACGAACAGCGCCAACAAGCAGTCGGACAGAAAAAGATTGCCGAGCAGCAAGAGTTGTTCAGTCGGCGGCTCCAATATGTGGCGCAACTAAATCTAGCTCAGCAGTTGTGGGAAAGAGCAAACGTTGGACGCGTGCTGTATCTGCTGAACGAGCAGCAGCCGAAGCCTGGCCAAGAGGACATACGCGGTTTCGAGTGGTACTACCTCTGGCGGCTCCTGCATAACGATCTGTTCACCTTTGAGCACACAGACGTTGTTAATTCCATGGCGCTTTCTCCGGACGGCAAGAGGTTAGCGACGGGGATTGCTGACGGCACTGCAAAGCTGTGGGACGCGACTACGGGACAGGAACTGATCACCCTCAAGGAGCAGATTGGTATCGTCTGGTCGATGGCGTTTTCGCCCGACGGCAAAACCTTGGCCATAGGGAGCGCCGACAGCACCATAAGGCTGTGGGATATGGCAACAACTCAGGAGCTGGGTACTCTTAAGGGACACAGCGGTATCGTCTTCTCTGTGGCGTTTTCTCCCGACGGCAAGACCCTGGCCACCGGAAGCACTGACACCACGGTGAAGCTGTGGGACGTGGCCACCAAGCAGGAGCTTGTCGCCCTTAAGGAGCACACGAGAAGTGTTAATTCCATTGCATTTTCGCCTGATGGGAAAAAGTTGGTCACCGGGAGTGATGACAAGACCGCAAAGCTGTGGGACGTAGCCACGATGCAGAAACTGGACACTCTTGAAGGACACCGCGGCGCCGTCTCGTCTGTGGCGTTTTCGCCCGACGGCAAGACCCTGGCCACCGGAAGCGCTGATGGCACGGTGAAGCTGTGGGACGCGGCTACTAAGGAAGAACTGTTCTCTCTTAAAGGTCATACCGGTCCGGTCATCTCCTTAACATTTTCTCCTGACGCAAGAAAGTTAGCGACGGGAAGTTTGGATAAGACCGTGAAGTTGTGGGATGTGACCACCGAACAAGAATGGGATACCCTCGGAGGATATACAGAGGAGGTCTACTACGTGGCGTTTTCGCGCGATGGCGGAACCTTAGTCACCGGAAGTGTCGACGGCATTGCGAAGTTGTGGGACGTGGCCACCAAGCAGGAACTGTTCTCCCTTGGGGGAAATGAATCCGCTGTTACCTTCGTGGTGCTTTCTCCCGATGAAAAGAGGTTGGCCACCGGAAGCGCTGATGGCACTGTGAGGCTCTGGGATGTGGCCGCGAAGCGTGTACTGACCACCCTCGGTGGAGATGAACACCATATCGACTCCGCGATGTTTTCTCCCGACGGGAAGAGACTAGCCCTCAGAAGCTCTGAAGGCACCGTAAAGTTATGGGATGTGGCCAGAGAACAGGAACTGTTCACCCTCAAAGGGCACAGTGATACAGTCTTATCTGTGGCATTTTCTCCTAACGGAAGATGGTTAGCCACGGGGAGTGAAGACAAGACGGTAAAGCTGTGGGACGTGGCTACAGGCCGGGAACTAGACACTCTCAAAGGGCATACGGGCTCGGTCGTTTCCGTAGTGTTTTCGCCCGACGGCAAGACCCTGGCCACCGGAAGTATTGATAGCACGGTGAAGCTGTGGGACACGGCTACTTGGCAGGAGTTGGACACTCTTAAAGGGCATACGGGACCGATCCTTTCCGTAGTATTTTCCCCTGATAGCAGGGCCTTAGTCACGCGGGATGACAAGACTGCAAAGCTGTGGGAGGTTTCGACGAAGCAGGAACTGATTATCCTCGGAGGGGACGAATACGCTGTTACTTCCGTAGTATTTTCCCCCGACGGTAAAAGATTAGTGACAGGGATTGCTGATGGCACCATCAGGCTGTGGGATATGGCCACGAAGCAAGAACTAGCCCCCCTCAAGGGTCACACGAGAGATGTCAATTCCGTCGCGTTTTCGCCCGACGGCAAAACCTTGGCCACAGGGAGCGCTGATCATACCGTGAAGCTGTGGCACGCAGGGGCCACGGATAAGAAGGAATTAGCCCAAAAAGTAGTTGGAGAAAGGCTTCATTAAATAGTGCAAGCCAGGTCGTTGTCGCGTCAAGCGGTTCTGTGATACACAGAGAATCACACGCGAGCCGTCCGTTCATGAATAAAGCACCCGTCGCGGACGCCCCGTTCATCCGGGCTCAATTTTATATCACTCAGGAGATCGTCTGAAGGTTATGTCCTCCACCACTTCAAACATCGAATCGGTGCTTCATGAAGAACGCGTCTTCCCGCCGCCCGAAGCTTTTTCGCGCACCGCGCACATCTCTTCGATCGAAGAGTATGAGCGACTCTGCGCGGAAGCCGTCGAGTCGCCCGAGGGTTTCTGGGCGCGCATGGCGGAAGAGCTTCACTGGTTCAAAAAGTGGGACACCGTTTTGAAGTGGGACGCGCCGCACGCAGAGTGGTTCGGCGGCGGGAAAATCAATATTTCCGATAACTGCCTCGACCGCCATCTCGCCACGTGGCGGCGCAACAAAGCGGCCCTCATCTGGGAGGGCGAACCGGGCGACCAACAGACGCTCACCTACCAGCAGCTCCACACGCAGGTCTGCCACTTCGCCAACGTGCTCAAGCGCGCCGGAATCGAGACGGGCGACCGCGTCGCGCTCTACATGCCGCTGATCCCGGAACTGGCGATCGCGATGCTCGCCTGCGCGCGCATCGGCGCGACGCACTCCATCGTGTTCGGGGGCTTTTCGGCCGATGCCCTGAAAGACCGGATCAACGATGCGGGCTGCAAGCTCGTCGTGACGGCCGACGGCGGCTGGCGGCGCGGGACGGAAGTAAAATTGAAGCCGGCGGTTGATGAAGCGCTCGCGCATACGCCGTCGGTCACGGGCTGCATCGTGGTGCGGCGCACGGGAACGCGCGTCCATATGGAAGCGGGGCGTGACCACTGGTGGCACGAGCTGATGGAGACGACGGACGCCAACTGCCCTGCCGAACCGCTCGACAGCGAGCATCCGCTGTTTATCCTCTACACTTCGGGCACCACCGGCAAACCGAAAGGCATTCTCCACACGACCGCCGGCTATCTCCTCTTCACACACCTGACGACCAAGTGGGTCCTCGACATTAAAGATGAAGACACCTACTGGTGTACGGCCGACATCGGCTGGGTGACGGGCCACAGCTATGTCGTGTACGGCCCGCTCTCCAACGGCGCGACCGTCCTGATGTATGAGGGCGCGCCGAATCATCCGGAGCCGGATCGTTTCTGGCGCATCATCGAGCGCCATCGCGTGAGCATCTTCTACACCGCGCCGACGGCGATTCGCGCCTTCATCAAATGGGGCGAGCAGTGGCCGCTCAAGCATGACCTCTCATCGCTGCGCCTGCTCGGGACAGTCGGCGAGCCGATCAATCCGGAGGCGTGGATGTGGTACCGGCAGATCATCGGCAAGGGTCGCTGCCCGATCGTCGATACGTGGTGGCAGACGGAGACGGGCGGAATTATGATCGCGCCGCTGCCCGGGGCGACGCCGACCAAGCCGGGCTCGGCGACGCGCCCCCTGCCCGGCATCGAGGCCGACGTGATGACCAAGGACGGCGCGGTGGTCGGAGCCAATGCGGGCGGCTATCTGGTGATCAAACGCCCGTGGCCTTCAATGCTGCGCACGATCTGGGGCGATGACGAGCGTTACCGCAAACAATACTGGTCGGAGATCGAAGGGGTTTATTTTGCCGGTGACGGCGTGCGTCGCGATGCGGACGGCTATTTCTGGATCATGGGCCGCGTCGATGACGTGATCAACGTCAGCGGCCATCGTCTGGGAACGATGGAGATCGAGAGCGCGCTCGTCTCGCACGAGGCGGTGGCGGAAGCGGCGGTGGTGGGCCGCCCCGACGACTTGAAGGGATCGGCCATCGTCGCCTTCGTCACCCTCGAAGGGGCCCGCCGCACCACCGATGAGCTCAAGGACGAACTGCGCCGTCACGTCGCTAAAGAGATCGGCGCGCTGGCGCGCCCTGATGAGATCAGATTCACTGACACGCTGCCGAAAACGAGGTCGGGGAAGATCATGCGCCGCCTGCTGCGCGAGATCGCGACGGGGGGCACGGTCGCCGGTGACACGACCACGCTGGAAGATTTTTCCGTGCTGGAAAAACTCCGCGCGCAGGAAGAGGAATAAGCAGAGGCGCCGGACGAGCGCCAAATCCGGCCCGGCCCGGCGTTCGCGCCCGGTTTTCTCCGAATTCGCGTTGATTCGACGTTTTCTAGTAGTACCACGTAAATCGCGTTCAGCAGGTCTTGAATTTCCCAGGAGGAACGAGCACATGCCCACCGACTTTATTATCGAGCATCGTACCGGGCCGCGTTATCTCGTCCAGCTTCAGGTGCGGGCCGAATGGGATGACGATGCGTCCGGCCAGCACATCGTCGCCGAAGGCGAGACGGAAAATGTCGGGCCGGATGGCGCGCTGGTGCATTTAGAACAATTACCCGACGTCGGAAGCCGCGACCAGTTGGTGGTGCAGGCCGAGCAGGGCCTCGAATTGAGCGCCGTCGCCGAGGTGCTCAGGCTCGAGCGCAATCCGGCGCAGCCGCTCGCCGCGCTTCAACTGCTGGATGCGACGGATGAATGGCGCGGGTTGATCTGGGA